>JANLQJ010000348.1:0-13932 GCA_031367715.1 Hyphomicrobiaceae bacterium
AGGGGCGCACAGCGGTGCGCCCGTCCAAGAGCTTGCCGCGCAGCTAGACGGGCGCACTGCTGTGCGCCCCTACGCCATGACCTCTGTCACGAACCTTCAAAGTGACAGGTCAAACCATAAGTGGGCCGGTATAAGAGATGCGCCGGTTGCCGCGAACGGCGCGCAAGCAGACGATGTCGGCGAACAACAAGACCCGATTCGGGGGCGCCTCAAGGTATGTGCGCTAAACCGGAGTTCCCCGGTCCAATCAGCGAACGCTCGCCGCTTTCCTCAATTGCATCATGACTTTCGCCGGTTTCCGGGCATGCCAGATGTAGGCATGAGTTGCGTCTGGATGAGTCATGCGCCATTGGCGCAAATCATGTTTTGTGATGGCATGCACATCGCGCCCACCCCGAACCGCGCCGCTCGCCCAACCTATCTGTTGCGCAAAAGTGCGCGCGACGGACGGCGCGTGACGACGCAGACGCCGGCCAATCTGTCGGCGCTGTCGATAGAGCAGATCGAGGCGATGCGGCGGGTGCTGGAGGGTGAGAAGCTCGGGCCTCTCGGCGGCGCTTTCGAATGCATCGGATCCAAGCTCCACGGTCACGTCGACGCCGTGCGGACGGCGATGGCGCGGCTCGGCTTCGACAAGCTGATCGATGCCAAGGTCTCGCGTTATTCGGTATCGTTTCCGAACCTCAAATCTTGATCCAAATCAAAGTCACTCTTGGCCGCGCCGCTATCGGTTAACGGTGTCAACCAACGCGGGAGATGGGTCGTGCATAGAAGAAGCCTTCTGATCGGCGGCGGCGCCGTGGTTTTGGCGGGCGCCGGCGCGGCCTATGCCAGCGTGCGCCAGATGGGCTCGATTGACGAGTACAATGTTTCGGTGGTGGCCGCGCGCGCGCGCCCCTGTCCGTCACTCCCGAAGTCAAGGACTTCATCCGCTATGCGACCCTGGCGGCCAACAGTCACAATACCCAGCCTTGGCGGTTCAAGATGGCGCCAAACTCTATCCAGATCTTGCCCGACCTGACACGCCGGATACCTGTCGTGGACCCGGATAACCACCACATTTTTGCCAGCCTTGGCTGTGCTGCCGAAAACCTGGCCATCGCGGCTGGAGCACGCGGCAAAGCTGGGGACTTCGGCCTGCCAGTTGCGGGTCTTTCATTGGCGATCCTCCTTGCCGTTGAAGTGTTCAGGGATTTTCGTGATCGGAGAGCCACTGCGACTTCGCCTGGATTGGCAGAAACATGATCGTCAAGGCAACAATGCCGCGCACGCCTGCTGATGCCGACACTTCCGGTCTTCTTCTACAGGATAGAACCCGGTCGATGGCCGCCATTCTTGCGTTCGTTGCTTTTGCCGTTGGCTGGTCGTGGGTAATCGGATTTACGGGTGCGGGCGTCAAGGGCGAGTTCCCTGTCCTCAGCATGGTTCTGATGATGACAGCAGGCTTTGGGCCGAGCCTTGCCGGCTTTGCGGTCGTGGCCTTGTTCAGTAATCGTGCGAGCTTGTTTCCCGACTGGCTTGCACGCTGCTTCAACTGGCGTGTGGGTTGGCGCTGGTTTGTGTTGGCGTTTCTAGCACCGCCCGTCGTGATGGTGTGCGCACTGATCATTGACGCCGCGATGGGCGGGGCGCTTCCGGCACTGCCCGCCGCCACGCAGATCCCTCTCGTCATCGGGAACTTCGGGCTCGTGCTGCTGATCGGCGGTCCACTGGGCGAGGAGTTCGGCTGGCGCGGATATCTGATGCCGGTGCTCACTGCGCGCATGAATTGGCGCGCTGCAAGCCTCTTGATCGGCATTGTCTGGGGGCTTTGGCACTTGCCGCTGTTCTTTATGGCCGGCACGGCGCAAGCGCAGATGCCGATCGCGGTGTTCCTGCTCAATATTCTGGCCGGCTCCGTCCTGTTCGGATGGCTGTTCGAACGGACACAGCGCAGCGTTCTCCCGGCCATCATATTGCACACATCACTCAATGCCTGGGCCGGACTTCTCGTAATCGTCCCCACGGCCACGGCTGGGCGGCCCTACCTCTTGGTGACGGCACTCCTGGCGCTCATCGCCATTGGTTTGTTGTTTATTCCGGACCGAAGAACAGCACCGGAGGCGGCGAGGTGAACAGGAGGCCACCACTATGCTGACCCTTTATCTGCTTCAGGCCATTGTTCCGGTTGTTCTGATCGCCTGGTTGGCGTTTGCGCCTCCTCGGAGCGCCACTGGATTTTGGACCCAAGGGCTCGCGACCGGCGTCGGACTTTTGGCGATCGGCATGATCGGCATCTGGGCGTTTCCGCCTTGGTGGGCGCTGTATGTTTTCGCCGTCTTACTGGTTGCGGCAATTGTTGCGGGACTTGTCAAGCGACAGGAACGGTCCGTTTGGCCAAAAGGGCCATTTGGCTGGCTATCGCTCGCAGGTTTCGCGGCCTTTGGTTTGTACGCGGCCAATGAGTCCCAGCAAGCTTTCGCAGCAACCCAAATCCCTTCTGGGCGCCGCATCGATTTGACCTCCCCTCTTGGCCCGGGCACTTACCTTGTCGCCAACGGCGGTTCAATGCCCTCGGTCAACGCGCATGCGACCGTGCTGGACCAATCCATCGCGCGGCTTAAACCCTATTGGGGCCAGGGCCACGGCGTCGATCTCATCGCGATTGATCGTTGGGGCTTTCGTGCCGCCGGGCTGTTGCCGGCCGAGCCAGACCAATACGTGATTTTCGGTCGGCCGGTTATCGCACCGTGCGCCGGCGAGGTGATCGCCGCGGTCGATGGCTTGCCCGACATGCAGGTGCCGCGCGTGGACCATGACCATCTCGCGGGCAACCACGTGATCCTCCGCTGCTCCGGAGTGGATATCCTGCTCGGGCATTTTAGGCGCGGGACGGTCCTTGTCCGCGTGGGTGAAAAGCTGAGCGTTGGTGACACCATTGCGCAAGTGGGCAACTCCGGCAACACGAGTGAACCACATCTCCACGTGCACGCCCAAGAGCCTGGAATCGCCGTTGCACCGTTTTCCGGTGCGCCAATCCCGATCCGGATCAATGGCCGATATCTGGTGCGAAACGATCGGATCGAGATCATCCGATGATCTTTGTCACCGGTGCATCGGGAAATATCGGCCGCGAGGTCGTTCGCGAATTGGAAGCACGACACATCGATTTTTGCGTCGGCACCCGGCGCGGCGACGTCGCCAGCGCGGACCCTCGGCGCAGGCCGAGGCGCGACGCATTGCGGTGGAGCTTGTGAAGGCGGGCAAGACGCGCATCGAAGCGGCCGAAACCGTCGGCGTGAATCGCCGGTTCGTCGGCGAATGGGTGCAAGCCGAATTCGAACAGGGACCGGCGGCGTTGGACGGCAAGACGCGCGGCCGCCGTCCAGGGGAGCAAAAGGCGCTCTGGCCGGAGGCCGAAGCGCGCATCCGGCGCCTGATCGCCGACAGGTGCCCAGACCAGTTGAAACTGCCGTTCGCGCTGTGGACGCGCGAGGCGGTCGGTGACCTGATCGCCTTCGAAACCGGGATTCGGCTCTCATTGTCTGCCATCGGAGGATACCCGCACTCCTGGGGCTTCACGGCGCAGCGTCCGGTGCGACGCGCAACCGATCGCAACGAGACCGAGGTCAAGGCCTGGCTCAATCACGAGTACCCCGCCATTGCAAAGCGCGCCAAGAAAGAAGGCGCGGAAATTCAATGGGCTGACGAGACCGGGCTCTCGAACCAGGCGAACTATGGCAGGAGCTATGCACCCAAGGGCGAGACGCCGGTCATCCCGCGCCCAGCGGCGCGCTTCTCGCAGTCGATGATCTCTAGTCTGACCAATCAGGGCAAGTTGCGCTTCATGGTCTACGATGGCGCGCTCAATGCCCATATCTTCCTGCGCTTCCTGCAGCGCCTGATCAAGGATGCAGCGTGCAAGGTGTTTCTGATCGTCGATAATCTGCGTGTCCACCACGCCAAGATCGTCACGGCGTTTGTCCAGGCCAACAGCGACTGTATCGAGCTGTTCTTCCTGCCGCCCTATGCCCCCGAGCACAACCCAGATGAGTTCCTCAACAACGACCTCAAGCAGGCCATGGCGCGCCGCCGAACGCCCAAGACTCAGGCCGATCTCAAGTCGGGCCTGACTAATTGCATGCGAGGCCTGCAGAAGCGTCCGGGCAAGGTGAAGGCGTTCTTCCAGGCTCCGAGCGTGCGCTACGTGGCGTGACGGGAGAAAGACATGTCTTTGTGTGTCGGGTTAGTAATATCAATGTGTTTTTTCCTAGTGTATGGAAAATGCCAAGCTCATAGAACACATTGACATTTCTTTCGGTGCAATCCGCAACGACATAGTCGGCGTTGTAGATGGACGACCAGATGTCATCAATCACATGGTCCGACCCGAAGAAATCGTCGCCTCGCCCGATCGACAGCTTCGCATCTAGTGCTGCGGGCGCGATTGCTCGATCATAGACATTTCTAAACTCATCAGCAAAAGGCATAATCACAAATACGTCAAATGTCCTCTTCGATGGTCGCTTAAATGCGGGGGTGCATGCCCTTGAGTACATACTCGTAGCTCGACAGGCGAGCAGCCCCGGCGCCAGATGGACGTGTAGCGACCTCGATCTCGACGCGGCCGACCAGCGTACTCGCAATAATGCGCGCAAGCTCGTCCTGGACAGCAAAGACATCGGATATTGGCCGGTCGTAGTGGTCGGCCCAGATTGTCGATTCGGTGCGGGCCTGTGTCAGCCGCGTCGCCACCCGCACGCGATCACCTGCCTATTGGATGCTGCCGGTGACAATGTAGTCGGCGTCGAGGTGGGTCGACACCTCGCTCCCTTGTCCGCCTCGCGGGCTCTCTCCAGCAAAGTCGCCGATGGGATAGGTATACTGATCGCCAGCCGCCAGGAGGAGCGCGCGCGGCAGGCGGTTCTCGCCGAATTGCGCCAGCTTCCAGCTTATTTGCTGAGCGACATAGGCATCGCCAAAGGCGAAATGTCCAGTCAAACGCCGCGCCTCTTTGACTTCCACCCACATCTGCTCGCGAGCGAAGTTGTGCAGCGTTCGTCCATACTGCCGCAAACCATGTCGAGCCGTTGAACATGGGGTTGCGCTGACTTGGCCGCGTGGGCGCTTACGAAGCACTTCGGTTTAAGCTGTGTGGCGTCGCCGGTCGTGTTGGAGGACAGAACACCCGTTGCTGCCAACAGCACATCGGCCGAGACCTGTAGACCGCGCTTGCCTCGCAACCCTAGAATTCGCGGAGCGCGTTGAACTCTTGCCGGTGCTTGGCTCAAAGGTGCTGTTTCAATAACAGCCCAAGTGACTCGATCCCTGTCACGATCATCTCGTCGGATTGCGAGGTGTAGTTCAGCCGGGCATGGTTCGGCTCTTGTCGAACTGGAAAGAACGTCGCCCCCGGAACATAGGCGACCCTGGCCTTTGGCAAGGCCTGCTCCACCATGAAGCGCGCGGTATCGAAGCCATCGGGAAACGTCAGCCAGGTGAACATGCCGCCGTTCGGCTCGGTGAACCTCACGTCCTGGGGAAAGCTGCGCCGGATGCTTTCCAGCATGAGGTCCCTCTTGCGGCGATAGGTCTGCCGGATCGCAGCAATATGGAGGTCGATGTCGTAGCTGTCGAGAAACAGCGCGGCGGCACACATATTCAGTGAGCTGCATTGCGTATCGGCGGCGAGTTTCAACAGGTCAAGCTGATCGATGATCTCCCGGCTTGCCACCGCCCAGCCCAGCCGCATCCCCGGCGCCAGGATCTTTGAGAAACTTCCAAGATGAATCACGCGTCCTTCGGTATCGAGGCTTTTCAGCGTCGGCAGCGGCTCACCATGATAGCGGATTTCGCGATAAGGCGTGTCCTCCAGCACGATCAGGTCAAAGCGATTGGCCAGTTCCATCAGGCGTTTGCGACGCGGCGGGCTCATCGTGACGCCGGTCGGATTCTGGAAGTCCGGAACCGTGTACAGAAGTTTGGCGCCCGGATTCAGCTGCAGCGTGCGCTCCAGATCCTCCATGTCCATGCCGTCATCGTCCATCCGCACCGCGGCATAGCGTGGCTCGCAAGGATTGAACGCGATCAGCGCGCCCAGGAAGGTTGGATTTTCCGTTATGATGACGTCGCCCCGATCGACAAACAGCTTGGCGGCGAGATCCAGCCCCTGCTGGCTGCCTTGCAGGATCAGCACCTGGTCGGACGAGCAGGCAAAGCAATCGCGAGTCAGGCGCTCGGCGATCTGGCTGCGCAGGCGCGGCATACCGGTCGAAACGGTGTATTGCAGCGAGTCCAGGCCATGCTCGGCGATCGCCAACCGATAGACATGGTTGAGCTGTTCGCGCGGAAACAGCGTTGCATCGGGATATCCGCCACCGAAGGAAATGATACCAGGCTCGGCGCCATGCCGCAGCAGTTCGCCGATGGCGTTCGGCTTGACGTAAGCCATCCGATTTGCGAATCGAGGATTCATGCCACTAATCCTGCTTGCGCGAGCGGGACTTGCGATCGCCGGGTGTTGCAACCAAGGGCACGGCTGGCAGGCCGAAGGTTTCCCGGACCGACCGCCCGGCGGACAGGCTGGTCTGCCACTCAGCCTCGCGGGCAAGCTTGGCTTCGGCATCGCCGATCCGGCTACGGACCACCAATGACGACAACGCAACCAGACCATCGTCGTCGCCAATCAACAGATCGCCGGGCGAAACGATGCAGCCGCCAACAACGGCAGGCAGATTGACCACCCCGCGTTCATACGAGACCGGCCCACGCGGTGTGATGCTGCGCGTGAAGACGGCAAGATCGGACCAGCCGGCAAGCGTGGCAACATCGCGGATCGCGCCGTCGCAGACCAGGCCAGCTGCGCCGCGCCGGCGCAAGTGGCCACCCAGAATCTCGCCGATCATGGCGGTCTCGCGATGGGCGGCGGCGGCGATCACCAGCACCTCGCCAGGTCCGATGACGTCGAGCGCATAGAGCACGGCACCGAAATCGGGCGGCTCGCACAGGGCCGTCACCGCCCGGCCGAACAGGCGCGGCTGCTGGCCCGCCGGGCGCAAGGGCCGGATGGCGGGGTCGATCTGACGGGCATCCCTGCCAAGATCGACGGCGACGGCGACCGGGACAGGGCGCCAGCGCTCAATTTCGGCCGCTGTAAGATCCCAAACCGGTGCAGCGTAAATCGTGACGGGCATTGCGTCGGTCCTTTGAAGACAGCCGGCTGACAGCCTGGGCGCCGCAAGAGTACTGTGCGGACCCCACCCGCCGTCAATGCCAATTCCCAGTCTTGCAAAGACCGCCCGCGCCGCCATGGTTGTGGGCGAGGAAACCAAGCAGAGGAAAAAGTCGATCGCGCAGAGCCGGTGGCTCGCCAGGCATGACCCTATTGGCGATTTCGCGTTGTTCTGATGGGATCGGGACAGCGGTAAGTGTCAACCTGGCTGGCAGATCCGCATGCGGGAAATGATCCGTATTGAGATTGAATTTCTGCTGACGTGACCATTCGACCGTCGCGGCCCATGCAACGGGGCCAGCTCCGCAAGCAGCTGATATCGTCGTACCCGGCGTATTCGTGCACTGCCTCGCCACGCAACCGTCTGCGCTCGTGGGGAAACTCCGACGGTCCGGTCGGGCTGGTGGAGAAGCCACCGATGAACTAGCATTCGTTCGACACGACCCGATGGGAACCGGGCGCGCAGCTTCGGAATGCAAGCATTGGCAGTGTTCGTGGATCACTGGGCCTCTTGTGGTGGGAGAGTTGACGTGAATGACATCGAGATCCGACTGGGAAAGCTTCAGGCTGCCCAAGATATCCGGCACCTCAAGGCGCGCTACGCCAGAATCTGCGACACGGGCTATTCGCCCGATGCCGTGGGTCCGCTGTTCACGGAGGATGCCGTCTTTGAAGGCGGACGGTTTGGGCACCATGTTGGGCGCCGCGCCATCTGCGATTACTTCGCCGGCGTCTCCAAGCAGATCATTTGGGCGATGCACTACATGATTAATCCCATCGTCGAGGTCGACGATGATTTGATCAATGCCACGGGCTCCTGGTATCTCTGGCAGCCATGCACGATCGCGACACCCGACGGTCCCAAGGCCGTTTGGCTGACTGGCACTTACGCGGATCGCTATCGCAACGAGCGCGGACTCTGGAAGTTTTCGGAGGTGACGCTCTCCGTGGAGACGATCTCACCCTTCGCCGAGGGCTGGGTGAAGCGCCCGTTCTGGGATGAGGCTTGAGGCGGGTCGGGAGGACGGCATCTTGTGATGGGAGAGTTGACGTGAGTAACATCGAAGTCCGACTGGGAAAACTGCAGGCGGCCGAGGAAATCGGACACCTCAAGGCGCGATACGCCAGAATCTGCGACACAGGCTATTCGCCCGATGCCCTGGGTCCGCTGTTCACGGAAGATGCCGTCTGGGAGGGCGGACGGTTTGGGCGCCATGTTGGGCGCCGCGCCATCTGCGATTTCTTTGCCGGCGTCTCCAAGGAGATCATTTGGGCGATGCACTACATGATCAACCCGATCGTCGAGGTCGACGATGATTTGATCAACGCGAAGGGCTCCTGGTATCTCTGGCAGCCATGCACGATCGCGACGCCTGACGGTCCCAAAGCCGTTTGGATGTCTAGCCTCTACGCGGACCGCTATCGCAAGGAAGTCGGACTCTGGAAGTTTTTGGATATGAAAGTCACCGTGGAAACGATTTCCCCGTTTGCCGAAGGGTGGGCGAAGCGCCGGTTCTGGGACGAAGGCTGACGCGGCAAAGTCCGGAGGACTCACCCGCGCGCAGTTCCCCAACCACGACGGCCGAAGCGCCGGATCAACAACCCGGCGCTTCTTGGCGACAATGGTCATACCGTTCCCTCACCTAAGGGGCGGGGACCTGTTTCATGAACGTCTTGGCGATGTCGATCCGGCGCATGAAGACGACATCCTTGCAACCCTGTGCGTAGGCGATGAAGCGGGCGAGGCCATCGGCGCGCGCTGGATTGCCGGTGATGCGCGGGTGCAGGCCGACCGACATCATCCGCCCGGCGTCGTCGCCATCGTTGAGCAACCGGTCGAGGCATGCCTTGGCCTGCTCGAAGAAGTCCTGCGGGCTGCCGTAACCGGTGCCCAAGATGTAGCGCGCATCATTGGTGACGAGCGTGTATGGCACCACGAGATGGTTCTTGCCGTGAACCTTGGTCCAGTAGGGCAGGTCTTCGCTGTAGCAGTCGGAGTCGTAGAGAAAGCTGCCTTCCTCGGCGACGAGTTCGCGCGTGTTGACGCTCATCTCGCGGCAGTACCAGCCAAGCGGCCGTGATCCGGTCGTCTTCTGGAGGGAGACGATGGCGCGCTTGATCGCTTCGCGCTCCTCATCCCGGTTCATCTCGAAGTGGTTGCTCCAGCGATAGCCGTGCCCCACGATGTCGTCGCCGCGCTTGGCGATTCTCGCCCCCACCGCAGGGTTGCGCTCGATTGCCACGGCCGCGCCGAAGATCGTGACCGGAATGTTCGCCGCGTCGAAGACCCGGAACATCCGCCAGATGCCGGCCCGCGACCCGTACTCGTACATGGACTCGACTGCGAGGTCCCGCTGGCCCTCGACCGCGAACGGCAGCTCGTACATGCCGTCGTTAACCTCATCGCCCATGGCGTAAGTCTTCTCGGAGCCTTCTTCGTAGTTGACGACGATGTTCACGGCCACTTTGGCTTCGTTCTGCCAACGCACCCGCGGCAGATGCTCGCCATAGCCGACCAGTTCGCGCGGCCCGCCCGGTACACCGTCGAGGTCCGTCTGGCGGAAGAACTGGGCGTCGTGCGGACTGTATGGTGGGGTGACCGGCATGAGGGAAACTCCTTGTTTCGATGTGGACAGTCAGTCAAGACCCGCGAGGCTGCGCGCACCGTCCACGACGAGGCATTGCCCGTTCACGTAGGAGGCTTCGGCGCTCGCAAGAAAAAGGTAGACGTAGGCGATGTCTTCCGGAGTGCCGACCCGCTTGGTCGGGATCTTGGCGGCGACCGCATCGACGCCCGCGGGCCCGAGCGAATTGACGGGATCGAGCGCCTGCGGTGTCCGGATGACGCCGGGGGCGACGGCATTGGCGGTGATGCCGTTCGGCCCGTATTCCACGGCAAGCGACCGCACCAGGCCGACCAGCCCCGCCTTCGATGCGGCGTAGTGCGAATGCTGCGGCCAGGCCGACACGGTTCCTGCGACCGAAGAGGTGGCAAGGAGCCGGCCGAACCCGGCGCGCTGCATGTGCGGAATGCCGGCGCGGAAGCATCGCCAGACGCCGTTCAAATTCACATCGAGAACCTGGCTGAAGGCCGCATCGTCGAGGTCGGCGAGATCGCGCCTGCGGGCGATGCCCGCATTGGCGACGACGATGTGCAGACCGCCCAGCTCGCTTACGGCACGCTCCGCCAGTGCGTCGACATCGGCGGACTTGGTGACATCCACCTCCGCCACCACCACCTTGCGGCCCGATCTCTCCACGGCTTTTCGCACGGGGTCGATGTCGTGCCCGTCCGGCGGGTACCACGCGAGTGCCAGATCGGCCCCGGCCTCGGCGAAGGTGCGCGCCGTTGCCGCTCCTATTCCCGATGCCGCTCCGGTGATGAGCGCGACGCGACCTTTGAGGCTGAACACGATACGATTCCCGACTTTACCAAATCAGTTACTCTTCGATCCGTGCCGCTCGCCCATGAATGGCACAACGGCCTCAGAGCATCACGTCACCGCCATTGGGTCCGAGTGTCTGGCCAACGTAGTAGGAGCCTTCGGCCGAGGCGAGGAGCAGGGCCGTCGGCGTCACTTCGTCCACCGTGCCGAAACGCCCGATCGGCAGTTCCGCAAGCTTGGCGCTGCGCCACTCCTCAGTCTCGCTGTCGAGCAACGGTGTTTCGATAGGGCCGGGCGCGATGGCATTGACGAGCACGCCGCGCGTCGAGACCTCGCGAGCAAGGGACTTCGTGAGCCCAATCACGCCGGCCTTGCTGGCGGCGTAGTGGCCAACCGACTTGCCGCCGATCTGGCCCAGTTGCGAAGCGATGTTGATGATGCGGCCATAGCGCCGCTCGAGCATCTGGCCAATGAGGGCGCGTGTGCAGAGGAAGACACCGCGCAGATTGACGTTCATGACGCGGTCCCAATCCTCAATCGACAGGTTCTCGATCAGGGATTCGGTGAAAATGCCCGCGTTGTTGACGAGAATGTCGACCCGGCCGAACTTGGCGAGCGCCGCCTTCGCCATCGCCTGCACGCTCGTCTCATCGCTCACATCGGTCTGGACGAACAGGGACTTGCGGCCGTGCGCCTTGATGCCGGCAAGCACCTCGGCGGCGCGGTCCTTCGTCACTGTGTCCGCGACGACGATGTCGGCGCCTTCCCGGGCAAAGGCGATGGCGATGGCTTTGCCGATACCCGAGGCTGCGCCCGTGACAACAGCAATACGATCTTGGAGCCGGTTCACGCGCGCTTCTCCGCACTTCCAGATTTCTTGCCCTTCCACAACCGCTGGATCTCAGCGCCGGGGGCGACGTCAAATCGATGGCGCATGAGCAGCATGGAGGCGTCGTGCTGGGCCGGGTCATCACTGGCGACGCAGTCCTCCGCAATCACGACGTAGTAGTCGTTGAACATGGCATCGCGCGACGTGGACTCGACGCAGCCCTCTGTCGTGCACCCGCCGACCACCACCGTCTTGATGCCATTGCTGCGCAGGATCATGTCGAGGTTGGTGCCCCAGAACCCGCTGGAGCGATACTTGCGCACCACGACCTCGGACTCGAGTGGTGTGAACTCGGCTGCAAATTCATGCCCCGGCGTGCCGGGTAGTGTGTAGCGCAGCGGCGGCTGGTTCTTGCGTGCGTCCTTGTGCATTCTGAGGTTGAACCGGATCTGGGCAGGTGAATCGCTCATGCGCCCGGGCAGAACCGTGTTCTGCAGGTGGATGACGGTCGTCCCGGCGCGGCGGGCTGCAGCCAGCAGCGCCGCCAGCTTGGGCCGCGAGTCCTGGTACATGGACAGATCGATCCCGAGCGATGCAAACACGCCGTCGGGTTCGATGAAATCACGCTGCATGTCCACCATGATCAGCGCCGTGTGAGCCGGCTCGATCAGCTCTCCAAGCTCGGTGAGGACGGTCTTGCCTTCGATTTCGATCATCGTGTTCTCGACGGATCCTGGAGCTTCCGGTGTGGGTTGCTGGTATCCCAATGGCGTATCAGCGCGGCAGAAGGGGGAGGCCTGCCAACCAGGCCTCCCATCTCGTCAGGGCTTGGCGACCCAGGTCGGCGTGACCTCGCCGGCCAGGTATAGTTTTTCATCCTTGACCCCGATGATCGAGACCGTCTTGTTGGGGACGCGGCTGTCCGGCCCATAGGAGATCGATCCGGTGATGCCCTTGTAGCCCTGGGTCGCCGCGAGCGCGTCGCGGATCTTGGCGGGATCGGCTGCGCCCGCGCGGCTGATGGCATCGACGACCAGCCCGACCGTGTCGTAGCCAAGGGCAGCGAACGCGTTCTCCGGCACCGTCTTGTTGGCGGCCTGGTAGGCCTTGTAGAACTTCACGATGCCCTCGGTGCTGTCCTCCGCCATGAAGGCATGCGTCGAGAAGTAGACGTTGTTGGCCGCCTTGCCGCCGACGCTGAGCAGGAGCGGCGTGTCATAGCCGTCGCCGCCGACGATCGGCTGCTGGAGGCCGGCCTGGCGGATCTGCTTGACCACGACGCCGATGTCGTCCGGCTGGGCCGCCACGTAGAGGACGTCCGGCTTGTCCGCGAGCGCCTTCAGCTTGGTGATCTGGGCGGTGAAGGACGTGTCACCATGCTTGTAGTCGTCCGCGAGTACGATCTTTCCGCCGGCGTGCTCGTAGGCATCCTTGAAGAATTTGGCGAGAAGCGTGGTGTACTCCGTTGCGTTGTCGCGGAGCAGATAGACCGTCTTGCCGTTGAGCTTGTTGAGCACGAACTCAGCACCGGCGGCGGCCTGGACGTTGTCACCGAAACAGGCCAGGAACATGGTCGAACCGACCTGATCGGGCAGCTTCGGAGAGGTGGCGCCGGGCGTCACGAAAGGTACGCCCGCTGTCTGGAAGATCGGCCCAAGCGCCAGCACCGCGTCGGAATCGTCAAGGCCCAGAGCGGCAACAACCTTGTCTTGGTTGATGAGCTGGCTCGCCGACGAGGCGATGACTGTCGGATCGGACTTGGTGTCGTAGATGACAAGTTCGACCTTCTTGCCGAGCACGCCACCGGCGGCGTTGATCTCCTCTGCTTTCAGCTTGGCTCCGTTGAGGGCGGGAGCGTCGATGGAGGACTGGTTACCCGTCAAGCTGAAGGCAACTCCGATCTTGATGGTGTCGGCGGCCGCTGCGGGCTGCAGCCAAAGCGGGCTGGAGGCCACCACGAAACCGGCCGCAACTGCCGATCTCAGTATAATCCGTCTGGTCGACATCATGAGTTCACTCCTTTTCGGTTACTGCGGGTCAACGCGACAATCCGTCCGAACGACAATTCCCGATCGCCGACAACACCGCTCGGACGGAAGATCATAATCAGGATAAAGATGACTCCAAGAGCGATCTGGCTCGCTCCATAGAGAGGCGGAAACGCGACGAAACCCAAGTCGAAACCGCGCTCCAGATTGCGCAGAACCTCGCTGAGCAGAGAAACGATCACCACGCCCACGACCGCCCCGGTTATGCTCTCCATGCCCCCGATCACGAGCATGCTGATGAGCGAAAAGGTGTATGCGAAGAAGAAACTGGCCGGCGAGAAGGAGCCGATATAGTGGCCAAAGAGCGAGCCGCCCACGCCTGCGAAGAATGCGCCGATGACGAACGCAGACAGCCGCACCGGCAGCACGTCGATGCCGATGGCTTGAGCCGCGATGGTATCTTCGCGCACGGCACGCCAGGCGCGCCCCTTCGGCGAATAGACGATGCGGGCGAGAATC
>JANLQJ010000432.1:0-26795 GCA_031367715.1 Hyphomicrobiaceae bacterium
CGTCGCCAACGCACCGGGCGCCCGGGTTCGGCGACCCAAAGGGCGGCCGAAAACGCTTGCCGGGGGCGTCGCACGGTCTTGGCGATGGGCCACATCGCCAGCGACCGCGCTCCTGCCCGGCAAGCGTTTTGGGCCGTCGTACGTACCAGGGATTTGCGATAGTGGGTACTAGGACATTCGCATCGGCAGGCGACCTAACAACCAAGAAAATCTCCTTCACGGAGGTCGGCCGCGATCTCTATGCCTTCACTGCCGAGGGCGATCCCAACACCGGCGTCATCATCGGCGACAATGGCGTCATGGTGGTCGATGCGCAGGCAACGCCCGTGATGGCCCGGCAAGTCATCGACAAAATCCGTACCGTGACGGACAAACCGATCAAATATGTGGTGCTGTCGCATTATCATGCCGTGCGCGTACTTGGTGCGAGCGGGTATGGCGCTGAACAGGTGATCTCATCCGACAAGTGCCGGGCGATGATCCATGAGCGCGGGCAGGAGGATTGGGAGAGCGAATTTGCCCGCTTTCCGCGCCTGTTCCAGGCCGCCGACTCGATCCCGGGCCTGACCTGGCCGAGCCTGACATTCGAGCGCAAGATGACCCTTCATATGGGCAAGCGCCGCGTCGATCTCATGCATCTGGGCCGCGCCCATACGGCCGGCGATATCGTCGCCTGGGTGCCTGACGCCGGCGTCATGTTCACTGGCGACATCGTCGAATACCGCTCGGCTTGCTATTGCGGCGATGCACATTTCAGCGATTGGGGTGGCACGCTCGACGCCATTGCGGCGTATACACCCGATGCCATCGCGCCCGGTCGTGGCGATGCGCTGGTCGGCCGCGAGATCGTCGGCAAGGCGATAGATCTGACGCGCGACTTCGTGCAGTCCACTTACCGTCCCGCGGCCCAGATTGCGTCGCGCGGCGGCTCGCTGAAAGAGGCCTGGAACGCCGTGCGCTCCGCCTGCGACCCGAAATTCAAGGACTACGCCATTTACGAGCATTGCCTGCCCTTCAACGTCGCGCGCGCCTATGACGAAGCGCTTGGCATCGACACGCCGCGCATCTGGACCGCCGAGCGCGACCGCGAGATGTGGGCGAAACTGCAGGGGTAATGCTCGGTGCCACGCTATGCGTATACGCCGTTTCCCTATGTGACGCCGCCTGAGCTTCGCGGCGCGCGGGCCAAGCGAGTGCCTATCTTGATCGTGGGCGCCGGTCCCATCGGCTTGGCGGCGGCCCTCGACCTCGCCTTGCACGGCATCGCCAGCGTGGTTTGCGACGACAACAATGTGGTTTCCGTCGGGTCGCGAGCCATCTGTTGGGCCAAGCGCACATTGGAGATCTTCGACCGCTTGGGCGTGGGTGATCGCATGGTGGCCAAGGGCGTCACCTGGAACGTTGGCCGCCTGTTCCACCGCGATACTGAGGTTTACTCATTCGACCTCTTGCCCGAGAGCGGGCACAAGATGCCGGCTTTCGTCAACTTGCAGCAGTATTATGTGGAGCAGTATCTGGTCGAGCGTTGCGCGGATTTTCCGGACCTGATCGATCTGCGCTGGAAGAACAAGGTGGTTGCCGTCAATCAGACCACAGACGGCGTGCGGGCAAAACTCGAGACACCCGACGGCCCCTATACGATCGAAGCAGACTATCTCATCGCTTGCGATGGCGCCCGCTCGGCGCTCCGTTCGATGCTTGGACTCGCCTTCGAAGGTCAAACCTTTGAAGAACGTTTCCTCATCACCGACATCGAGATGCAGGCGGACTTTCCGTCCGAGCGCTGGTTCTGGTTCGAGCCGCCCTTCCACAGCGGCCAGTCAGCCCTGCTGCACAAGCAGCCCGACAACATCTACCGCATCGATCTGCAACTCGGCCCCGGCGCCGATCCGGAGATCGAAAAGCAACCAGATCGCGTCTTTCCGCGCATCAAAGCCATGCTCGGCAACCGGAAATTCGAACTGGACTGGACCTCGGTCTACTCGTTTCAATGCGCCCGGCTAGCGCGGTTCGTCCACGACCGTGTGATTTTTGCCGGCGACAGTGCCCATGTCATCTCGCCGTTCGGCGCGCGCGGCGGCAATGGCGGCATCCAGGATGTCGACAATCTCTGCTGGAAGCTCGCCATGGTGCTGAAGGGTGACGCCCGTCCCGCCTTGATTGAGACGTACAACGAGGAACGCACCTTGGGCGCTGATGAGAACATCCGCAACTCAGCGCGCGCCACACATTTCATGTCACCCGGCGACGGCATCGCCCGCATCTTCCGCGACGCCGTGCTCGACCTCGCCGCCGCCATGCCGTTCGCCCGCAAGCTGGTGAATTCCGGTCGGCTGTCTCAGCCATGCTCACTTGCCGGAATGTCATTGCAGACCCCGGCATCGAACACCGGCGGATTAGCGCCCGGCATGGCGTGCCTTGATGCCCCGCGCAGAGACGGCTGGCTGCTCAATGCGCTCGGCGGCGAGTTCAAGCTGCTGCGGATCGGATCGGCAGTGCATTCGTCGGGTGGTGGGTTGACCGAGATCGCAACCGATGATCCTCTAGCGGTACAGCGCTATGGCGCCGGCAACACCTACCTGATCAGACCCGACCAGCATGTGGCCGCCGTGTTCCGCGATCCGGCGGCCGTCGAGATCGAAGTGGCTTTCACAAGGGCACGCGCGGCATGAGCAGCATCGGTGACGACCGGCTTCAAGGCAAAGGCGATGATTTCTACGAGGCGTTGATGACCGCCCATGCTGGCCTCACCTTAGAGGAGAGTGTGCGGCTGAATGCCCGACTGGTGCTGATTCTCGCCAACCTGGTTGCCGACCCCCTACGCCTGAAAGATGCGATCAAGGCTGCAAAATCGAATGTCAAGACTGGCTAAACCCGCGTCTCGGCCAGCTCTTCCAGAACATCGAGCACCTGCTCCAGACGCTCCGTGCCGAACTCCAACTCCAACGCATCGTACACGTCTCGGATTTCCGGCAGCATGCTAATGATCATCGACCGCGCCTTCGCCGTGACGTCAAGCACCACTCGGCGCCCGTCCTCGCGATCGGCCTTGCGCGTGATCAGCCTGCGAGTGGCGAGATCGCGGATGATGCGCGTCAGGCTTGGCCCGAGGATCACGCAGCGCCCCGCCAACTCGGTTGCATCGAGCGGCCCGGATTCGCCCAGGATTCGGATGACGCGCCATTGCTGCTCAGTTACGCCATGCCCGGCCAGCAGCGGCCGGAAACGCGACATCACGGCCTCGCGCGCGCGCAGCAGCGCCATCGGCAACGAGCGGCGCGTCAGGACTGGCGTCGGCCTACTCATGCACGACCCAATTGGTCAGCATGCCAATGGCTGGCGAGCTGACCTCGATGCGGTCGCCGGCCTTCAGCCAGCGCGGTGGATCGAAGCGCGCGCCTGCACCCGTTGGGGTGCCCGTGGCGATGAGATCGCCAGGCAACAAACTACAGAACGACGAGACGTACTCGACGATGCGCCGGAACGAAAACGCCATGTTGGCCGAGGTATCGGACTGCCGCAGTTCTCCGTTCACGCGCGTTTCCAGCCGCATGTTATCGACATCGATCGCGGCCAAGTCAGTTTCGATCCATGGCCCGATGCTGCCCGAGCGGTCGAAATTCTTGCCTGGCGTGACGTTGAACTTGCCGTGGCGGATCCAGTCGCGCACCGATCCCTCGTTCATCAGCGTCAGCCCCGCCACATGGTTCATGGCGTCCGCTTGCGCGATCCGCCGCCCGGCCTTGCCGATCACCAGGACGATCTCGCCCTCATAGTCGAGCTGCTCGGACTCGTGAGGGATCACAACGGAATGGCCGTGCGGGACGAACGACAGCGGCGTGCGCATAAAGAGCGACGGATACTTCGGCGCCTCCGAGCCGTCCTTATACTCCTCATTCCGATTCATGTAGTTGACACCGACGCAGATGATCTTGTTGGGATCGGGGATTGGTAGCCCCAGCTGCACGTCGGCAAAGCTGTGATCTGTCGGCCCCGACACGGCCTCGGCTTCGCCGATCCGCCCCGTGGCGATCAGCTCACGGATTGACGAGACACCGATCCGTTGCGTCAGGTCGATGACACCACCGCCGACCACCTTGCCGACATGCATGGGTTCACCGATCGTGAAACTGACAAGCCTCATGACACGAGCCCATTGCGCTTGAGCACCTCATCGAGCCGCTTTTCCAACTCGGGCGTCGCCGGCAGCAGCGGCAAGCGGTGCTCGTTGGCCGGCATCAGGCCAAGCCGTTTCATCATATATTTCATAGGGATAGGATTGGTGTCGTAGAACACGGCCTGGTTGATCTCGAACAGTTGCCGGTGCAGCGCACGCGCGGCAAACAGATCGCCCCGCCAAACCGCCTCGCACATCTCAGCCAACGGCCGCGGATTGAGATTGCCGACGGCATTCATGAGCCCGCACGCCCCCACCGCCATCATCGGGAAGGATAGTTCCTCCAGGCCGACGAAGATGCGCAAGTCCGCGTTCACCTCCGCGAACAGATCCGAGACGAAAGCGAGGTCGAGCGAGGCGTGTTTCATGCCAATGAAGGTCGGACACGCCTTATCGATCTCTTTGACCGTCTCAACCTTCACATCCACCGCGGCGCGGCCGGGAATGTGATAGATCATCCAGGGTTTGGAATGCAGCGCATTGAGCTTCCTGTAATACTCAATGATGCCGCGTTGCGGCGGCCGCGAGTAGTACGGCGTCACGATCAGCAAGGCGTCGACGCCACGGTTTTTTGCAGCGTACACGGTCAGTACCTCGGTCTCGGCATAGGACTGCGAACCTGTCGCGGCGACAACGGTGAGCTTGCCCCTTGCAGCCTCCACGGCCACGTCAACCAGCCGGTTGCGCTCCTCGATGGTCAGCGACGAGGGCTCCGAGGTCGTCCCATTGACGAGCACGCCATGCGAGCCGTTCCTGATCTGAAAATCGACCAGCCCCGCATAAGTCTCATAGTCAACCACGCCATTCTTGAATGGCGTCACCAGGGGCGGGATCGAGCCGCGGATCGCAGTCCTATCGAGCGTCAGCATCGGATGGTGTCCCGCAGCGTTGACAGTGGGGTTTCCGGCATGTCATTAACATGTTAATGAAATGACCGTCAATATCCCGATCGGAGGCGCGCATGCCACACCTCACGCTTGAGTATTCGGCCAATCTCGATGGCAAAATGGATGTCCAAGAGCTGTGCCGAGCGATCCTGAAATCGGCATTGGCCACCGGCGTGTTCGAAGTCGGCGCGGTGCGCGTGCGGGCGGTTCGTTGCGAACACTACGCCATCGCCGACGATGAGCCGGACAACGGCTTTATCGACGTATCGCTGCGGTTGGCGGCAGGTCGCGATCTTGCCCTTCGAAAAACCGTAGGCGATGCGATTTTTGCGACGATGACGGAGTTTCTGGCACCGCAATTTGGCACCGGACATTTCGCGTTGTCCTTCGAGCTGCGCGAGATCGACCCCAAACTCAGCTACAAGAAGAACTCCATCCATGACCGGTTACGGACCTGATCGATGAGCAAGCTTGCGGCCAATCTCGTCACGGCGGATGGCTATCTTGCGCGCTTCGGCTCGCATGGGGTTTTGAACCAGATCGGCGGGGCGACCGTTGCTTCGGACTCCGGCGCGACTTTTGACTCGATCTCGCCTGTGGACCTGAAACCGCTGGCCAAAGTGGCGCGCGGCACCGCCGGCGACATCGATCGCGCGGCCAAAGCGGCCAAGGCGGCGTTTCCGGCCTGGGCCGCCATGCCGGGCGCCCAACGCAAGGCGCTGCTGCACAAGATCGCCGACCTGATCGAGGCGCGGGCTGAGGAAATCGCTTTCGTCGAATGCATGGATACCGGACAGGCGCTGCGTTTCATGTCGAAGGCGGCCATCCGCGGCGCCGAGAATTTCCGTTTTTACGCGGACAAAGCACCCGGCGCCCGCGACGGCCTGTCGCTGCTGGCGCCGAGCCAGATGAACATCACCACGCGCGTGCCAATCGGACCGGTGGGTATCATCACGCCGTGGAATACACCCTTCATGCTGTCGACCTGGAAGATCGCTCCAGCACTGGCGGCCGGTTGTACGATCGTGCACAAGCCGGCAGAGTTCTCGCCGCTGACGGCACGCCTGTTGGCTGACATCGCCAAGGACGCCGGCATCCCAGATGGCGTATGGAACCTGGTCAACGGGCTTGGCGAGGAGGCGGGAAAGGAGCTGACCGAGCACCCCGATATCAAGGCCATCGCCTTTGTCGGCGAGACGCGCACCGGCTCAATGATCATGGGCCAAGGCGCCGCGACATTGAAACGTGTTCATTTCGAACTCGGCGGCAAGAACCCGGTCATCGTCTTTGCCGATGCCGACCTCGAGCGCGCTGCCGATGCTGCCGTGTTCATGATCTATTCGCTCAATGGCGAGCGCTGCACGTCGTCCAGCCGCCTGCTGGTGGAGGCTTCCATCTATGACAGTTTCACCACGAAAGTCGCCGAGAAGGCGCGTCGCATCAAAGTGGGCCATCCACTCGATCCGGAAACCGTCATTGGACCGCTAATCCATCCCGAGCACGAAAAAAAGGTGCTGTCTTATTTCGATCTTGCGCGGCAGGAGGGCGCCACCATCGCCGTCGGCGGCGGCAAGCATGACGGTCCGGGCGGTGGCTGCTATGTTCAGCCTACACTCTTGACCCACGCGACCAATTCCATGCGCATCGCGCAGGAGGAGATTTTTGGCCCGGTGCTCACGGCTATTGCGTTTGACGACGAGGTCGAGGCGCTGGCGCTTGCCAACGACGTCGCCTATGGCCTCACAGCCTATCTGTGGACGTCTGACGTTACGCGCGCATTCCGCTTTTCCGAAGCACTCCAGGCCGGCATGATCTGGGTGAACTCGGAGAATGTGCGCCATCTACCAACCCCGTTCGGCGGCATGAAAGCCTCCGGAGTCGGGCGCGACGGTGGCGACTGGTCGTTTGATTTCTACATTGAAACCAAGAACATTGCCTTTGCTACGGCGGCGCACGCCATCCCGAAGCTTGGTGGTTGAGGACAAGCGTGATGCCCGTACCCAAACCCAATCTGTACCCGCCGTTCAACGTCGTCCGGTTGAGTCACATCGAGCTGACGGTGACGGACCTCACTGCCTCGCGCGCCTTCTATGCCGATACGCTCGGGCTTCTGGTGACGGAGGAATCGCCAACGCACATCTGCTTGCGTGCGCTTGAGGAACGCGGGCACCATTGCATGGTCTTGCGCAAAGGTACCGCGGCGACCGCCGGAGCGATGGCCTTCAAGGTCTTCGATGAAATTGATCTCGACAAAGCAAGGAATTATTTCGACGCACGAGGCCTCGAGACACGTTGGATCGAGCAACCGCATCAGGGCCGCACGCTGCGCACGGCTGATATGCAAGGCATGCCGCTGGAATTCTACGCACGCATGGATCGCCTGCCGCCCGTACATCAGAACTATGGCTTGTATCGCGGCGTGAAACCGCTCCGTATCGATCATTTCAACTGCTTTTCGCCAGACGTCGATGCGGCCCTGGCGTTCTACAATGACATCGGCTTTCGGGTGACGGAATATACCGAGGACGCCGCAACCGGCCAGGTCTGGGCGGCCTGGATGCAGCGCAAAGGCGGCGTGCACGATGTTGCCTTCACCAACGGCATCGGCCCACGCCTGCACCATGTTGCCTTCTGGGTGCCGACACCGCTCAACATCATCGACCTGCTTGATCTGATGTCGACCACCGGTTACTTGAAGAACATCGAACGCGGACCCGGCCGGCATGGCATTTCGAACGCCTTCTTTCTCTATGTTCGCGACCCCGACGGCCACCGCATCGAAATCTATTGCTCGGACTACCAGACCGTCGATCCCGATCTCGAGCCGATCAAGTGGGATCTGAAAGACCCGCGGCGCCAGACGTTGTGGGGCGCGCCGGCACCGAAGTCGTGGTTCGAGGACGGCAGCATGTTTGCTGGGGTTTCGACCCGTGCGCCGAAGCTGAAAGCGCAACCGATCGTGGCGCCGTAGTCCGCTACAGCTGGATCCAGGCCGTCTTCAAATTCACATATTTGTCGAGCGCGTGCAGCGACTTGTCGTGACCGTTGCCGGACTGCTTGTGGCCACCGAGTGGCACCGTGAGGTCGGTACCGCCATAGGTGTTGACGTGGACGACGCCAGCACGGATGGCTCGCACCATGCGATGGGCCGTAGACAGATTTGACGTCCACACGGCAGCGGCGAGACCGCAATCGGTGGCATTGGCGATACGGATCGCTTCGGCTCCGTCCGCAAACGGCGTTACCGCGAGGACGGGACCGAACACTTCCTCGCGCGCCAGCGCCATCTCGGGTTTCACGTTGTCGAAGATGGTGGGTGCCATGTAGAAGCCGCCGGTTTCTGCCAGGATGCGCTTGCCGCCGGTGACCAGCCGAGCGCCGTCAACCGCGGCGCGATGCACATGGGCCAAATCCTGTTCGAGTTGATCGGCACTTGCCACGGCGCCGACATCCGTCGCGAGCTGGAGCGGATCGCCGACCCTCAACGCCGTCGCAATTTTTGCAACTTTCTCGACGAACTCGGCATGGATCGATTGTTGCACCAGCAGCCGCGAGCCGGCAATGCACACCTGACCTGAATTGCGAAAGATCCCGAAAGCCGAGGTCTTGGCCACCACGTCCAGATCGGGCGCATCGGCGAAAACAACGTTCGGCGATTTGCCGCCGAGCTCCAGATAGAGCCGCTTGAGATTCGAGCGAGCCGAATACTCATGCAGCCTGCGCCCTATTGCGCCCGAGCCGGTGAACGCGATAACATCGATGTCGTTGTGCAGGCCCATGGCCTCGCCAACCACGCTGCCCTTGCCGGTGACGACGTTCAGCACACCCGCGGGTAAGCCCGCTTCAGCACAGAGTTCAGCCAGCCGCAGCAGCGTGAGAGAGGCCGTTTCCGAGGGTTTGACCACGACGCAGTTGCCGGCAGCGAGCGCGGGCGCGATCTTCCAGGTCCCGATCATCAACGGGAAATTCCACGGCACAATGACGCCAACCACGCCGATCGGTTCGCGGTGGATCAGGGCGAGGACATTGTTTGCCGTCGGCGCAACCTCGCCATAGACCTTATCGATGGCTTCGGCGTAGTAGCGGAACGTGCCGGCGGCGCTGCCGGGTTCGGCCTTCAGCGCCATGGCGATCTCGGTGCCGTTGTCGCGGGCGCCGAGGACGGCGAGTTCCAACGCGTGCCTGTCGATGAGATCGGCGAGTTCAAGCAGAACTTTCTTGCGCTCGGCGGGTACCGCATTCGACCAGACGCCCTTGTCGAATGCGGTCCGTGCGGCCAAGACGGCGCGATCGACATCCTCGGAGGTACTGGCTGCGATGGTGGTCAGACATGTACCGTCAATCGGCGTGACAACCTCCAAGCTCGCGCCGGACGCGCTGGCTGACCATTGGCCAGCGATGAAATTGCGCTGATCCGGCACTTTCAACTGCCGCAACGCGTCGATATCTGCCTGCTTCATGTTGTCACCGCCAAGTTCCGCGCCGTCTTCCATTTGGCGAACAGGAACACGCTGATTGCCAACACTGCCAGCCCGAGCAACGTCGCCGAAATCGGCCGCTGCACAAAAACCAGCGGATCGCCGTTCGACAAACTGAGCGATTGCAGCATGCGCTTTTCGAACAGGGGGCCAAGCACGAGACCGATGATCAGAGGAAAACCAGGAATGTCATTCTTCAGCATGATCCTGCCGATCAGCGCAAACACCAGTGCGATCAGCGCGTCAGAGACCCGGTAGTTCTGAGTGTAGGAGCCGACCATGCTCAACACCAAGACTGTCATGCCGATGAAACGTGGATTGATCTTGGCCAGCTTCATGATGGTAGTGGTGAGGAACAACAGTGTGATCAGCACAATGATGTTGAGAAGAAAGAGACACAGATAGAGTGAGGTGATGAATTCGGGATGATCGGAGAACAATTTCGGTCCCGGAATGATGTTGTGGATCATGAACACCGACAGGATCATGGCCATGATCGGATCGGTCGGGATGCCCAGAGCGAGCAGCGGTACCATCACAGTCGAGGTGCAGGCGCTGATCGAGGTTTCCGAGGCGATCAGACCCTCGGGCGCGCCTTTGCCGAACAGCTCTGGCGTCTTGGATGCGCGCTGCGCGAGCGAATAGGCCAGGAACTGCGCGCCGAACTCGCCGACGCCCGGCAGCAGCCCCATGCCGACACCAAGCCCCGCAGAGCGCAACAAGGTCCTTGGATAGCGGAAGGCCTCGATCAGACCACTGAAGCGGTTCTTGTAGACCATCGCCGCACCGCTATCGTCATAGTCCTTGGTACCCAGCAATACGAAGGCCTGCGACATGGCGAACAGGCCGATCACCACCGGCACCATCGGGATGCCGCCCGACAACCAGGTCTCGCCGAAAGTGAAGCGCTGTGTGCTGAACACGCGCTCGAAACCGACCGAGCCGAGGAACAACCCAAAACCCAGCGACATGACGGCGGCGATCGCCTGCTTCTGATGCGCCAGCACGACGGACACCAATGCCACCAGCGCGATCATGGCGTATTCCGGCGAACCGAAATTCTCGGCGATGCGGGCAAGATAGGGCGCCAACAGAATAAGTGACAGAACGCTGATGGTGCCGCCGATGAATGAGGACGAATAGGCCAGCGACAGCGCGCGGTGCGCCTCGCCGTTGCGCGCCATGGGATAGCCGTCGTAGGTCGTCAGCACGTTGACTGGTGTTCCTGGGACGCGCAGCAGAATGGCCGGGATGGCGCCGCCATACCAGGCACCACCATAGACTCCGAGCAGCAGGATAATGCCGGCAAGCGGCTGCAAATGCAGACTGAACGGCAGCAGGATGGCCATGGCGCCAGCCGGTTCGAGGCCAGGGACGGCACCAATGATAATGCCGATCATGGCGCCCGCAAACAGCGCCAGCAGCACTTGCCAGTGGGCGATATTCTCGAACCCGTGCCACAGCGCATCCATTGTCCGGCCCCTAGAGAATGCTGCCGAGGAAATTACCGAGCCATGGCGGCATCAGCTTGAAAAGCGGGGCAAACGGGAAGTACATGCCCATGCCGATGCGCAGTATGACGATCAGCGCGGCCGTGAAGGTCAGGTTCCAAAGCGTCCATTTCAGGCTGCGCAGTCCCGCTAGCCATAGACACAGCTGACCGAAAGTCAGTGAACTGATGGCAAAACCGGCAAAGCTGAGGAGCACCAGGTAACCACAGAACAACAGACTGTAACCCAATGCCGGGAGCATGCCCTCGAAGGCCGCGCCGGCCCGAGTCCAGGAGTAACCGCCGCGCAACAACGGCGCGGCCAGTGCCAAGCCGGTGACGGCCATCAGGACCAGACTGAGGACCGGCCAGTTCACGGGCGCCAGAAACCACTGCTTGCCTTCTGGCACCGGTTTGGCGGCAAATGGCGCTACGGCAAGCAGGCCCGCCGCCAGCAGCGCGGCCACCAGTCCAACGGCCGCGGCCCCTTCAGGCGTGGCTCCGCTGACCTCGTTCGCATGGGGGTCCGCGTTCGGTTCGTTCGCCATGACGTCCCCGGATCGAAACAAATGATCCTCCCCCGCGTCGATGACACCCGCGAGGGAGAAGGTTCAGCCCAACGCCTATCGCCTACTTCGCCGCGTCCTTCACCAAGGCTTCGGCATCTGTGTAAGCCTTTTCAATGCGCTTGGTGCTGTCGGCCTGGTTCTGCCAATAAACGCCAGCGCCCGTCGCCGTGGCGATATCCTGGGCAGCCTTGGACTTCATCGCTGCCTCGGTGATCGCGGCGAGCTTGTCCTTGACGGCCTGCGGCGTGCCCTTGGGCACGAAGAACCCATTCCACAGCGTGATGCCGAGGCCTGGCACTTGCTCCGACAAAAGCTTGGCGTCAGGGAACAGGCTGAGCGGTTTATCCGTGTAAGCAGCAATGACCTTGATCTTGTCCAAACATGACAGCACCGTCGCCATGGTGGTATTGATGACATCGGCGTCGCCATTGGCCAGCGTCGAGCAGTCGAGGCTGTCGAACGGGGCATCGGCGCTGAACTTGAAGCCGAGCTTCTTGGACGCAACGAAGGTCGCCATGGTCGGGATCAGATCATAGCCGAAGTGGCCGAGCTTGACTTTGCCGGTCTTGGCGTAGGCGGCAAGTTCCGCCATGTTGTTGTACGGAGCATCCTTCTTGGCGACCAGCGCGAAAGGGTAGGTGAGGAAGATGCCGACCGGCTCCAAGGCGTCGCGCTTGAACGGAGCATTGCCCTTGATCAGGGTCGTGGTGACCACATCGATGACCAGCGAACCCACAGTGTAGCCATCGGGATCGGCGGTCGCGACCGCGTTCGAGCCTTCCACCGCGCCGCCACCGGGACGGTTAACGACCTTGGCCGGCTGGCCAGTTGCCTTGGTCATCTCGTCGGCGATGATGCGGGTGAGCTGATCTTCAAGATCGCCGGGCGGCCATGGCACGATAAAGGTGACCGGACGCTCTGGATATTCGGCCAAGGCTGGCGCAATGGCGGTCATCGAAAGTAGCGCGGCTGTCGAGCCAATCACCGCGGCCATGGCCACGGACGTCAGTTTGCGCATGAGTTCCTCCCTAAGTGGCGCGCTGTTTTCGGTGACCATTTTTATTGGTTCATTATTGTCACCGATGGTGATTAATGTTGCCGGGATTGCCATGACCTGTCAATTTGTTTCGGTCGGCGCAGCACTCCGTTCGAGTCAGCCGGACGCGGATGGCGCGCGCGAAAACTCGAGAAATCGCAGCATCCACTCGGCGAACACGGCGCCATCGGCCGGTTTGCGCAGCTGCTGACGCGCACGCTCGACGGTTGCGACATCGAGTTGCGTTTCGAGTTCGACGGTCAGTGCCGTGATAAACTCAGGCGACATTTCGGGATGGTATTGCGTCGTGAAGAAATGCGCGCCGATCCGGAATGAGCTGATTGGGCAGAAGGCATCGCCGCCGAGCACCACCGCGCCCGCGGGGAGCTTGGTCACCTGCTCGGAGTGCGCTGAATAAAGGCAAAGCGTGTCGCGCGCTGGCATCATCCACGGTTCCTCGCGGCCAAAATGCGTCACGGCCGTGCCAAAGCCCCAGCCGCCCGGGTTCTTCGCCACCGTGCCGCCGAGCGCGCGCGCAATCGCCTGATGGCCGAAACAGCAGCCGACCGTCTGGATGCGTTGGCGGTCGAGTTCGCGGATAAACGCAAGCAGGCCGCCAATCCAGGCATCGCTCTGGTTGACCGATGCCGGACTGCCGGTGATGACATAGCCATCAAAGGCATCGGCGGCGGCTGGAAACACACCGTCCTTGACCGGGACAGTCGTGAAGGTCCACTCCGGGCGGAGCGGCTGCAGCAGGGCCGTGAACTTCTCGCCGTCGTCCGGAAAGCGCTTGGCGAACGCCGACGTGTCGGTGTTTGTCATCAAAATCGCGATGCGTCTGCCCATGCCGCGTTCCGATTTTCCGGCCATGCCCGTCTCGTCCCAAACCGGCAACTGGTTGCTTGCGAAACTATCTAACATGTGTCAAAGCGCAGAGCCAGACTGTTGCAGGGGCGCGTTGACATGACCGTATGGGTGCCGGCGGATGATGGACATGCCGATCTGACCAACCACGACAGTTTTGTCGACGGCGCCCCCTACAATACCTTTGCCCGGATGCGCCGCGAGGCGCCTATGGCGTGGACAGATTATGCTGGCGGGCAGGGTTTCTGGTCGGTCACGCGCCATCACGACATCCTGGAATTGAACCGCGATCACGGGTTGCTCAGCTCGGCGCGCGGCATCCGCATGGAAGACCAGACTTATGAAGAGTATCTGGCCCGGCGCACCTTCCAGGAGACCGATCCGCCCGAGCACACACGCACGCGGGTGCTGGTCGCGAAAGCCTTCTCCAAGCCGGTGATTGCTCGCTTTGAACAGCAAATTCGCCAACTCTGCGCGCAGATCCTCGATACGGCACTGGCCAAGGGCGAGTTCGATGCCGTCAAGGACATCGCGCGGCAGCTGCCGATGCGCATGCTTGGCCAGATCCTCGGGACGACCGACGCCGACCTGGAATGGCTGGTGCAAAAGGGCGACGCGCTGATCGCCAACACTGATGCGGACTTCACTTCGCATGTGCTGGATAAGGCCGACACCGACGCCTACCGTTTCATGCCGTTCCGCTCGCCGGCCGGCGCCGAACTCTACGACTATGCGCGGCGCCTGATGCAGGACCGGGCGGCGCGCGGCGACTGCTCGGGCGTGCTGGATCTGATCCTGCAGCCCGATTCCCAGGGCCACGTCATCTCGGATACCGAGTTTCGAAATTTCTTCTGTCTGCTGGTGGCTGCCGGCAATGACACAACGCGCTATTCGATCGCGGCCGGACTACATGCGCTTGCCAGCCGTCCCGCGCTGCTCGATGAGATGCACACAGATGCTCCGGAGGTATGGGAGCACGCACCCGACGAGTTCATCCGCTGGGCGACCCCGGCAATCTACTTCCGGCGCACCGCCACGCGCGATTTCGAGTTGCACGGCAAGATCGCGCGCGCGGGAGACAAGGTGCTGTACTGGTTTGCCTCGGGCAATCGCGACGAGACGGCGTTCGAGCGGCCCTTCGAGGTGCAGCTGACGCGCAGCCCGAACCGGCACCTGGCGTTCGGACAGGGTGGTCCGCACGTCTGCCTCGGCATGTGGCTGGCCCGACTGGAAGTGCGCGTGCTGTTCCAGGAGTTCGCCAAGCGAGTCAAGTCGCTCGAACAAACCGGCCCGCACGCGTTCTTGCGCTCGAATTTCGTCGGCGGGATCAAGCGTCTGCCGGTGCGCGTGACACTCAATTGACCTAAATCGATCATCGGGGGACTTATGCCCAATCCAAGACTTCGGTTGCTGTTTTGCGATCACCTGAACCTCGCGCGCGGAAAGTATCTGCCAGCCAGCAAAATGACCGATGGCGCATCGCGGTTTTCCCAGAGCACGTTCGCGCTGACCTATGACAAGGATCTTGTCCCTTCGCCCGGCTCCAAGATGCTGGAGGGTCTTGGCGACATGCAGGCCATTTATAAGCAAGCCGACTTCCGGCCCGGCTGGGAGCCCAATACCCAGGTCGTCATCGGCGAGCTGTTTGAGAGCGATGGCACGCCATTGCCGATGTGCGGGCGTGCCGCGCTCCGGCGAACGGTCCAGCAATGGCAGGATATCGGGTTGAAGCCGAAAGTTGGATTGGAGCTGGAGGCCTATGCCTTCGTGCGCGATGCCGATGGCAAGCTGAAACCCTACGATACGCCCGGGGCCCATGTTTACGGTACAGGGCCAGCCGCCGATCCCAAACGGTTCGTCGATGCCATATGGTATCAGGCCGAGGCCAGCGGCTTTGCGCTCGAGTGCGCAACCACCGAGTTTGACAGCCCGCAATTCGAATTCACGTTGGTCTACGACGACACCGTCAAGGCCGTCGACGACATCTTTCTGTTCCGCTTGATGGCCAAGGAAATCGCGCTGAACTGGGACATCCATCTCACCTTCATGCCGAAACCGATCCTGACCAAGGGCGGCAGCGGTCTGCATGTGAACTTCAGTTTCCTCGACCAGGACGGCCGCAACGCGCTGGCTGATCCGGCAGACGGAAACGCCATGACTGACCTCGGCAAGGGATGCGTTGCCGGCCTCATGCACCATCACGCCGGCATTGCGGCACTGGTCGCGCCGACGGTCAATTCCTACCAGCGGCTGCGTCCAGCCAGCATGTCGGGCTACTGGAAGAATTGGGGTGGTGATCATCGCGGCGTGACGACACGCATCCCGGCTGAGAACGGGGCCAAGGCACGCATCGAGCACCGCATGGGTGATGGCGCCGCCAATCCCTACGTGCTGACCGCAACGGTGTTGCAGGCGGCAAGGCTCGGTGTTGTCAACAAATACGTGCTGCCGCCTGCCGAGACCGCTGATTGCCTAGGCAGCCACGATGCCACGGAGGGCGTCGCCAACGACCTTTCAGGCGCGCTCGATGCTCTGGAGGCGGACAAAGCCCTCTGCGCCGCGGTGGGCGAGACGCTGGTCGTCAACCACGTCTCCATCAAGCGCGACGAGGTGAAGAAAACCGCTGAACTGAGCGGCGACGCCTTGCGCGATTTCTACATCCATTACATCTGATCGGCTCCGCGATGCCAAAGGTCATCTGGAAGCTCGCGAACGGAACTGCCATCGCTGCCGACGTTAGCGCTTACAGCAACATGATGCAGGCGGCGGTTGCCAACAACATCCGCACGATCGTCGGCGAATGCGGCGGCTGTCTATCCTGCGCCACCTGCCATGTCTATGTCGATCCGGCTTGGATCGGCGTTACCGGTACGGCGACCGGCAACGAGGCGGACATGCTCGAAGCAGTCGAGGCCGAGCGCCAGCCAACCAGCCGGTTGTCGTGTCAGATCATGGTCAGCGACGCTCTTGACGGACTGGTGTTGCACGTGCCGTTACCGTGAGACGTCGGATCGGCGACAGAGGTTCACTATTATCACCAACGGTGATTTCCGGTTGCTGGACGTGCTTCGGCGTGTCAAATTGCGATCTATGCCGTGGCCGGCGTGCGTCGTGCCGTCGCTAAGCGGACAGGGAAGCAGATCGCAGTGCAGACCGTCGACAAAGCCATGAAATTGCTGGGGTACTTTTCGCCCTCGTTGCCTGAGATCGGCCTCAGTGAATTGGCCCGGCTGGCTGCCTTCGACAAGGCCGCGACGCGGCGCTTCCTGGTCGCATTGTCCAATCACGGCTTCATCGAGCAAAATCCAGAGACACGTGCCTATCGGCTCGGCTCAGCTTTCATACGCTTTGCCCGCATTCGCGAGGCGACGCGCCCGCTGGCCACCATCGTGCAGCCGCTGCTCGAACTCCTCGCTACCGAGACCGGCGAGACCGCGCATGCTTCGATCGCGACCGGCTCCCAACTGGTGACGATTGGCATTGCCGAGCCACAGCGCGCCACCCGCGTCAATGTCGACCCGGCCGAGCGCCTGCCGTTGCATGCCACCGCCTCGGGTCTGGCCTATCTCGCCTTTGCGCCGGAAGGCACTCTCGAAACCTTTCTGCAGACGCAAAAACTGGCACGGCATACCGCCAAGACGCCCATCACGGCCAAGGCGCTGCGCCTGTTGGTCGGCGAGACGCGGCAGCGCGGCTATGGCCTGGTTGAGGGAACCTTCGAGGCGGAAGTCAGCAGCATCGCGGCGCCACTTTTCGATGCATCGGGTACTGCCTATGGTGCTGTCGCGGTTGCCTCGGTCGCGTCCCGTTTCAGTGACTACAGCAAGACGGATATCGCGACCAAGGTGCTTGCCGCCGCCAACAAGATCTCGCGCGCCACCGGCGGCGAACCGGCATGACGACGAGCCATCCAGCCCTGTTCGAACCGATCCGCATCGGGCCGGTGACGGCCAAGAACCGCTTCTACGCGGTGCCGCATGCCACCGGTCACGGGCACCTGCAGCTCCAAGCCGCGCATGCCGTCCGCGAGATGAAGGCGCGCGGTGGCTGGGGTGTCGTGGCCTCGCAGATCGCCGAGATCGATCCGACCACGGACGCGGCCAGCCATCCGATGGATCGTATTTGGGCTGGCGATGTGGTCAAACACGCTGCCCAGGTCGCGAGCATCAAGCAGCACGGTGCGCTCGCCGCCATCGAACTAGGCCACATGGGCATGCGGGCACGCAATTTTACCACCGGCGAGCCGGTCTGGGGGCCGAGCGCATTGCCGATCCTGCGTCCCGAAATCCCGCTCCAGGCCAAGGCTATGGACGGGGACGACATTCGTGCATTCCGCCAAAGCCATCGCGCCGCCGTCGCCCGCGCCATCGAGGCGGACTACGATATCGTTTATGTTTATGCCGCTCACGACCTATCGTTGTTGTCGCATTTCCTGTCAAGGCGCACCAATCAGCGCACAGATGAGTACGGCGGCTCGCTCGCCAACCGTGCGCGTCTGTTGCGCGAGGTGCTGGAGGACGCCCAGGCCGAGGCGGCGGGACGGGTAGCGATCGCACTTCGCTTTTCGATCGAAGAGTTCGGCGTGGACCAGCCGTTGCAGCATGATGGCGAAGGTCGCGATGTGGTCCAGATGCTGGCCGAATTGCCCGACTTGTGGGACGTCAACCTGTCAGGTTGGAGCGCAGATTCGGCGTCGAGCCGGTTTGCCGGGGAAGGGTTTCAGGAGCCGTTCACGGCCTTTGTGAAAAAGATCACGTCAAGACCCGTCGTCGGCGTCGGGCGTTACACCTCGCCAGACCGCATGGTGGCGATGATCAAGTCGGGACAACTCGACCTGATCGGAGCGGCCCGACCCTCGATTGCCGATCCCTATCTTCCAAACAAAGTCGCCGCCGATCGCGTCGAGGACATCCGCGAATGCATCGGCTGCAATGTCTGCGTCAGCATGGACAGTTATGGCGTGCCGATACGCTGCACGCAGAACCCCACGATTTCCGAAGAGGTGCGCTGGCATCCAGAGGTCGTGCCCGTTATCGGACGGGCAAGACATGTGCTGATCGTCGGCGGCGGACCGGCCGGCCTTGAATGCGCGTTGACGCTTGCGCGCTCCGGGGCCGAGGTGACAGTGGCGGATGGACGACCGAAGCTGGGTGGCCGGGCGGTGCTGGAGTCAGGCCTTGCCGGTCTCGCCGCCTGGCGCCGTGTCGCCGACTACCGGCTCGGACAGCTGCGTGGACTGGGCAATGTGACGTTGCATACGCACAGTTCAATGACTGCCGCCACAGTCGCCGAATTCGACGCCGACCGGATCGTGCTGGCCACAGGATCGCATTGGCGCGCCGATGGCGTGGGACGTTCGCGCTTCACCGCGATCCCCGGCATGGACGCCGCCAAAGCGCTGACCCCTGACGATATCATGGCAGGCGAGACACCCGACGGACGTGTGCTGATCTACGACGACGAGCACAACTACATGGGCGGCGTCATTGCGGAGCACTTGGCCCGGCGCGGGGCACAAGTCACGCTGGCAACACCACTGGACACCATCTCGGCCTGGACCGTTCATACGCTCGAGCAGCGCGCCATAGTCGCAAGGTTGCATGGCTTGGGCGTACGCCTGTTGACAGCAAGCAGGATCGTCAACGCAGACTCAGGCGGTGTAAGAATTATCTCCGCGTTGACAGGCGGAGCGGCGGGTGGGGTTGCCTTTGATCGAATCGTCATGGTTGGTGCGCGGCTCCCCGATGCCACTCTTTTCGACGCGCTGCAGGCGCGGCCCCACGAGGGTGCAAGCGTCTCTATCGCCGGCGACTGCGTGGCGCCCGGCATCCTGCAAGCCGCCGTCTACTCCGGCCACCGCGTGGCGCGGAAACTGCTATCGAACATCGACATCAGGGGGTTCGTGTGAGTGCAACCAATTCCAAACCCACGGTCCTGATCGTCGGCACCGCTGACACCAAGGCCGATGAGATCGTGTTTCTGCGCCAATGCCTGGAGCGCGATGGCGCCCGCACCGCCGTGATGGATGTCGGCGTGCTTGGCGTACCGCCGTTCAAGCCGGACTATCCGAACACGGAGGTTGCAGCGGCCGCTGGCGCCAGCATCGAAGCCATCGCCAAGAGCGTTGATGAAAACGAGGCGATGGCCCGCATGGCCGACGGCGCCGCCAGGCTCACCCGCCGACTTTACGATGAGGGAAAGATCGATGCCATGCTGGCTCTCGGCGGCACCATGGGAACCGATCTGGCATTGGATGTCGCCGCCGCGTTGCCGCTGGGGGTGCCGAAATTCGTTGTCTCCACCGTCGCCTTCTCGCATCTGATCCCGCCTGAACGACTATCGCCCGACCTGATGATGATCTTGTGGGCCGGCGGACTCTATGGCCTCAACGGCGTTTGCAAATCGGTGCTCAGCCAAGCTGCGGGCGCCATCCATGGAGCAATACGAGCCGGTATCAAACCCACCAAGACCCGTCCCGTGATCGGTATGTCGTCGCTGGGCAAATCTTGCATCGACTATATGGTACGGTTGAAACCGGCACTGGAGGCGCGTGGCTACGAGTTGGCGGTGTTCCACTGCACCGGCATGGGCGGCCGCGCCATGGAGGCGTTGGCGGAGCAGCGTCAGTTCGCCGCCGTACTTGACCTCTGTATTTGCGAGGTCGGCAACTGGTACAACGGTTCGCTCATCACCGCTGGAGCCTCGCGTCTGGAAGCCGCGGGCGCGGCCGGCATCCCGCAGATCGTGGCGCCGGCAGCCAGCGACATGATCGACTTTCAGACTTGGCGTCGGTTGCCGGCCAAATACGAAGGCCGGCCCTACCACGCCCATAATCGCTTGATCGCCTCGGTTACGATGTCCCCTGAGGAACGGCGCGGCTTTGCCCATCACGTCGGCGATAAACTCGCCGCCGCCAAGGGCCCGACGGTGTTCGTCCTGCCCAACCGGGGTTTCCATGCCTGGGACCATCCGGGCCAAGCGCTCTACGAGCCGGACGGTATCATCGCCATGGTCGAGGGATTTCGCCAAGCCATCCGCCCGCCGGCGCAACTGGTCGAGATCGACGCCCATGTCAACGACGTACTGTTCAGCGACACCGTGCTGGCCGTGTTCGACGAGTGGATGCGCCAGGGCATCGTGCCGCCGGGGGCACCATGAGCGAGCACAGCAAAGCCCTGGTGTTGGATTTTGGCGGCGTGATATCGCGCACGCTGTTCGAGACCCATCGCTTGAGCGAAGCTGCCCTCCGACTGCCGGCCGGCACCTTGACCTGGCGCGGACCGTTCGATCCAGCGAGCGATGCGTTATGGCGGCAGATGCAGGCGGGTGAGATTTCAGAACGGGACTATTGGGCCACGAGGGTGTGCGAGGTTGGCCAACTTGTCGCTGAGGAGTGGACGATTTTTCCTCAGTTCCTAGCGCGCGTGCGGGGTGATGATCCGCTGGCGGTCATCCGCTCGGAGGCGCTCGATGCCATTGCCACGGCCAAGGCCGCAGGCTGCAAACTCGCGATCCTGTCCAATGAACTCGACCTGTTCTACGGCGCCGAATTCCGCAACAAACTGCCGTTTTTGGCCGACTTCGATCTCATCGTCGATGCAACGTATACTGGCATATTGAAGCCCGATCGCCGCGCCTATGCGCTCATCAGCGACGGCCTCGGCATCGCGCCCGAACGCTGCGTCTTTGTCGACGACCAGTTGACGAACATCACGGGTGGCCGCGCCGCTGGCTTCCAAACCGTTCACTTCGACGTTACCCGGCCCGCCGATAGCTATGCCAAGGCACTTCACTTGCTCGGCCTTGCCCTTCCGGAGACCGCCCATGCCTGAGACCAATTTCCTCATCGAGAACAACGCCAAGCATTTCTGGCACCCGATGGCGCATCCAGCCGAGATGCGCGCCAACCCACCCAAGATCATCCACGCCGCCGAGGGGGTCGAGCTGACCGACATTCACGGCCAGCGCGTGCTCGATGCGGTCGGCGGTCTCTGGAACGTCAATCTCGGCTACTCGTGCGAGCCGATCAAGACGGCGATCCGCGACCAGCTTGATCAGCTCCCATACTATTCGGCATTTCGTGGCACCACGACGTCGCCGCTGATCCAGCTATCATACGAACTCTTGGAATGGTTCAAGCCGGACGGCATGGCGCGCTCGTTCTTTACTTCGGGCGGATCAGACTCGGTCGAGAGCTGCCTCAGGCTCGCGCGTCAATATCACAAGCTGACGGGACAGCCGGAGCGCACCAAGTTTATCGCCCTCAAGAAGGGCTATCATGGCACGCATTTCGGCGCGGCGTCGGTCAACGGCAACCCCAATTTCCGTCGCAACTACGAGCCGATGCTGCCCGGCGTCTTCCACATCCCCGCGCCCTGGAGCTATCGCAATCCGTTTGGTACGGACGATGCCGCCGAAATCGCCAGGCGGTGCGCCGCGCTGCTGGAAGACGAGATCGCCTTCCAGGGCGCCGACACAATCGCGGCGTTCATCATGGAGCCTGTGCTGGGTGCCGGCGGCGTGATCGTGCCGCATGAGAGCTTCATGCACCTGGTGAGGGAGATTTGTACCCGGAATGGCATCCTGCTGATCGCCGATGAAGTGATCACCGCGTTCGGGCGCACCGGTGCCTGGACCGGCTCACGGCTCTGGGGCGTGAAGCCGGACCTGATGAGCACGGCCAAGGCGCTCACCAACGGTTACTTCCCGTTCGGTGCGGTACTGATCGGCGAAAAGCTGGTCGACGCCTTCGAGAGCAACAAGACCAGTCTCGGCAACATCGGACACGGCTATACTTATTCCGGGCATCCGGTTGGAGCTGCGGCTGCACTGGCCACGCTTGCTGAGATCAAGAGGCTGGACGTGCCAGTGAACGCCGCCGCGCGCGGGGCCGAGCTGTTGGCGGGCTTGGAGAAGCTGAAAGCCAAGCACGCGCTGGTCGGCGACGTCCGCGGCAAGGGCCTGATGTGCGCACTGGAACTGGTCTTGGATCGCGCCAAGAAGACGCCAACCGGCAAGGACACGGTGCAGAAAGTCTTTGACGCAGCCTATTGCGCAGGCGTCATGATACGCACGTCTGGCAATGTCATCATCCTGTCGCCGCCGCTGATCATCACGGCGAAAGATGTGATGCGGATTCTCACTGCGCTCGATGCGGGTTTGAGCGCAGCGGCTGTTTGAGCAGGAGCGGGGCGCATGGCTGCAAGCCTCTTCGACAAACTCATCGACCGCGAACAGGCGCGCTTTGCCGCGTCACACCCCAAATCGCAGGCGGCTTGGGCCAAGGGCCGCGAGCACTATCTGTTCGGCGGCCCGTCGCATTGGATGCGGCGGTGGGCGGGCGGTTATCCGATCTATGTCGATGACGCCCAAGGCGCCCATGTCCGCGATCTTGACGGGCGCGACTATGTCGACTTCTGTCTCGGCGATACCGGCGGCATGTGCGGACACGCCAACGAGGCGGTGACCGAGGCTGCGATCCGGCAACTTCGGCGCGGCACCACGACGATGCTACCGACAGCGGAGTCGCTGTGGGTTGGCGAGGAGTTGGCCCGCCGGTTCGGCCTGCCGTTCTGGACCCTGACTACCTCGGCCACAGATGCCAACCGCGCGGCGATCCGTATCGCCCGTATGATCACCGGCCGCACCAAGGTGCTGGTGTTCTCGGGCTGCTACCATGGCAGCGTCGAGGAAGCGCATGTCCAGCTCACCGATGGCCAGATGACCCTGCGCAACATGATCCATGCCAATGGCGTCGATTACGACAAGGTCTCCAAAGTCATCGAGTTCAATGACGTTCGCGCGCTCGTCGAGGCGTTGCGCGATCGCGATGTCGCCTGCGTGCTGGCCGAGCCATTCATGACCAATTTCGGCATGATCCCGGACAAGCCCGGCTTCCACGACATCCTGCGCCGAGTGACGCGCGAGACCGGCACGCTGTTGATCATCGATGAGACGCATACACTCTCGTGCGGCCCCGGCGGCTATACGGCGCTGCATGGCCTGGAACCGGATATCCTGGTCGCTGGCAAGGCGATCGCCGGCGGCATCCCATGCGGTGTGTTCGGCGTATCGCGCGAGGTCGCTGAGCGGATGTGGTGCGCCGTACCGTGGCTCAATCCGCGCGCGCGGCAAAGCACGCATCTTGGCATGGGTGGCACGCTGGCGGGCAACGCGCTGACAGTAGCCACCATGCGGGCGGTGCTGGAAAGCGTGCTGACGCCCGCCAACTACACAAGTATGATCGCCAAGGCCGAGCGGTTGGCGTCGGATGCACGCGCTATCATCGCCGAACATGCGCTCCCCTGGCATGTCACACAGCTCGGCGCACGGTGCGAGATCATGTTCTCGCTCAAGTCACCGCGCAATGGCGCCGAGGTGATCGCGACGCGCAACGGCCTGCTGGAGACTCTGCTGCATGCGTTCTATCTGAACGAGGGTGTCCTGGTGACGCCGTTCCACACCATGTTCCTTATGTGCCCGGCGACCAGTGATGCCGATATCGCGAGGCACGGCCAGGTGTTCGAGCGCTTTGTGATACATCTACGCAAAGAGGGCGTGATCTGATGGCCTTCGACCTTACCGGTAAGATAGCGCTGGTGACCGGTGGCGGTCGCGGTATCGGAGCCGCCATCGTCACGCGCTTTGCCGAGGCGGGCGCAACTGTGGTGATTGCCAACCGCACTGTGGACGTGGCGCAGGCGTTGGCGCTGGACTTGAACGCGCGCGGCCTCAAGTCGACAGCGGTTTTCCTCGGCGATCTCACACGCACCGCTATCACAGCGCTAGTCGACGGCATCGCCTTTCGGCATGGCCGCCTCGATATCGTCGTGCACAACGCTGGCGGTTGCGCTTGGATGCCAATCGATACGCTGACGGAGGATGCGCTCGACAGCGCGCTCGACGTGAACCTTAAGCCCTGCTTCTGGTTGACCCAGGCCGCCACTCCATACTTGCGTAGGCACGGCGGCGGCCGGATCCTGGTCACATCGTCCGTATCCGCCCGCGTCGCGATGGCCGATGGTGTGCATTATTCTGCTGCCAAGGCGGGCGTCAACGCCTTCATCCGCGGAGCCGCCTTTGAACTGGCACGCGACGGCATAACCGTCAACGGCGTCGAACCAGGCTTCATCGCCAAGCCCGGCCGGGGCACGCTCAGCACGCCAGAGATGCAGATACGGATCGGCGCGGAGATCCCGATGGGCCATATGGGGGAGGCGGACGATATTGCCTATGCCATGCTCTATCTGGCATCCGGCGAAGCCAAATACACGACCGGCCAGACCATCGTCGTCGATGGTGGCTCGACGCTGCCCGAGACCGGCTATGCGGTCGAAGCCAAGTGGGGCAAACCGTGAGCGGACGATTGACGGGCAAGACGGCGCTGATCACGGGCGCGGCGACGGGCATCGGGCTGGCGACCGCGCTGCGCTTTGCTGCCGAGGGCGCCAAGCTGGTTCTGTTCGGTCTTGGCGGCGCGGCGCTCGACAAGGCTGCTGCCGCGCCTGGAATAACCGCCGTACACGGAGACGTCACCAATCCGGTCGATGTTGCGCGCGTGACGGCTGGAGTTGTCTTCGACATCGTGGTGAACGCTGCGGGTATCATCATATCCGATGACCCACACAACATCGTCGATGCCGACTGGGCAAGGGCGTTCGCCATCAACACCACCGGCACCATGAACGTCTGCCGCGCGGCGTTGCCGGCCATGATCGCCCGGCGGCAGGGCTCGATCGTCAATATTGCCTCTGTTGCGGCCTTCAACTCGACGCCCGGTGGAGCGAGCTACGCGGCCAGCAAGGCCGCCGTCATTGCCTTTACCCGCTCGATTGCCAACACCTACGGCCCCGATGGCATCCGTGCCAACGCCATTGCGCCGGGCTGGGTGCGCACGCCGATGAGCGAGATGGAAATGGACGTCGCCGCCAAGGCCAACGGCACGAGCCGCGAGCACGAGTTCCATGCCATGCGCCAGTGCATCGCGCTGCGCCGCGTCGCCGAGCCCACCGAAATCGCCGCCTGCTGCCTGTTCCTGGCCTCGGACGAATCGTCGTTCGTCACGGGCACCGTGCTGGTCGCCGACGGCGGCGGGCGCGCTCCCACGCAGTTGCGGGCGATTTGAATAAGTGATGACTTTGTTTGACCGGAAACCCAAGGAGGCCGTCGTGAGACTGCAATTGAAACACCGAGGAAACGTCTGCAAACGTATTTTCATTTTGTGCACCATGGTCACGGCACTGGGGAGTGTGCTGACCATCGCCGCACATGCCGCCACCAAGGTCCGCATCGCCTATCTGGTCGCGGACTCGATGCTGCCGGCGCTTTACGCCAAGGACAAGGGCTATTTCGCCACGGCGGGGCTTGAGCCGGACTTCATCGCCGTGCAGGGCGGGCCTGCCGTAGTCGCAGCCATCGCCTCGGGCGATGCCGATATCGGCTATGCGGCTCCCGTCCCGCCGATCAATGCCCGCATCAGGGGCGTGCCAGTGAAAATGTTCCTGGAACTTGGCCAGGAGGTCGACCCCGACAAGAAGTTCATCTGGCTGGTGGCTTCCAAAGCCTCCGGCATCACGAGCGTTGCTGGCGCAAAAGGCAAGAAAGTCAGTTTCAACGCCAATGGCGGATTGTGCGAGCTGACTTGGCGCGCGCATCTGGCTGCCGCCGGCATGAAGATCGAAGACGTGCAGCCGGTCGTGCTGCCGTTCCCCGAGCAGGAGGCCGCGCTCGAGCAGGGCAACATCGACGCCACCTGCACAATCAATCCGTTCATGGCCAGCATCAATGGCAACGCCAAGATTGGCGCTGCGATCGTCGCCGCCGGGACGCTGCCTGAGTTGAAGCAACCACTCATGAACGACGCACTGTTCGCCACCGAGACATGGCTCGGCGCCAATGGCGAGGCTGCCGTCGCCATCGCCAGGGTTATGGACAAGGCGCGCAAAGAGCTGCTCGCCGATCGTGCCGCGCTCGAAGCTGCCGCCGTCAAGTACATGGAGTTGAAGCCCGAGGACGCGAAAAGCTTCAACCTGCCAATCGTTCATGACAGCATGACCGTCGATCAGGGTGAACTGCAACGCATCCTCGATGCCATGGTCGCGACGGGTATGCAGCCGGGCCCGCTGAAGGCTGCGGATTTCTCGGTCGAGACCAAGTACTGAACGGTAGTCACCCTCGCCTCGTTAGAGCACTTTGCGATTGACTTGGATCATCCCGACACTCGACGCTAGCAGAAGTGGGGTCAGACCCCGATTTAGCGCCGACACAGGGTTTGGCTCGAATGGGGTCTGACC
>JANLQJ010000290.1:0-3618 GCA_031367715.1 Hyphomicrobiaceae bacterium
GGTGGCCCCTGATGGGGGGACAGCCCCATTTCGACCCAACCCGTGTGTCGCCGCTAAATGGGGGTCTCCCCCCACTTCTGCTAGCGTCGCAGTGTCGGGATGATCCACGTCAATCGCAAAGTGCTCTAGCACGCTGCTTGCATTGTAGCGCCGGACAACCCCAAGTCTGGACCGCGATTGACCATGCTTGTTTCCAAACACTCCTTGATGCGCACGGCGTTGGCGACGCTCTATCACTCGGGCGGGCACCGGCTGTTGGCGCCGATCACACGCGGGCTGGGCGCGATTTTGATGCTGCATCGCGTCTCGCCGCAACCGGCCGCAGCGTTCGATCCCAACGGCACGCTGCGCGTCATGCCCGACTTTCTCGACGGCGCCATCCGCCTTGCCCGCGCCGAGGGCTATGAGTGCGTCAGCCTGGACGAGGCGCGTCGGCGGCTGCGCAATCCGACCCGGCAGCGCCCGTTCGTCGCCTTCACGCTCGACGATGGCTATCGCGACAATCTGGAGCACGCCTATCCGGTGTTCGCCCGCCACCAGGTACCGTTCTGCATCTATGTGCCGACCAGCTACGCCAATGGACGTGGCGATCTGTGGTGGGCGAACCTGGAACAGGCGCTGAGCGCCGGTCGCACGCTTGTCGTCACCAAGGATGGCGCGGCGGTGCCGCTCGATTGCGCCAATCCGGTGCTGCGGCAGCGCGCCTGGGACAGTCTCTATTGGTGGCTGCGCGGCCTCGATGACGATGACGCACGTGCCATCATCCGCGATCTGTGCGTGCAAGCCGGGGTCGATCCCGGCCAGAACGCACGCGCAATGCTGACCTGGAGCGAGCTTGCAACGCTGATGGCCGATCCGCTCTGCACCATCGGCGCGCATACCGTTCATCACTATTGCCTGGCCAAGCTCGACGCCCAGCGCTGCTTTCATGAAATGGTCGACGGCAAGCAGGAGCTGGAAACACGGCTCGGGCGGCCGATCCAGCATTTCAGCTACCCCTATGGCAGTGCCGCCGACTGCGGCGCGCGCGAGTTCGAATTGGCCGCCGAGGCGGGCTTCGATACCGCCGTGACGACGCGCAAAGGGCTGCTGTTTGCCGAACACCGGGGGCGCCTGATGGCGCTGCCGCGCTTGTCGCTGAACGGACACTATCAGGATCTGAACATGCTGGCGGTGTTGCTTGGCGGGACGCCGTTCGCGCTCATGAACCGCTTCCGGCGTCTGGCTGCCTAGCCGGACGGCCCCGGCTTCGACATCCAGGAAATGATGGCGCCGGCGGGGACAATCCAGATCAGGCCGGCGAACGCATAGCCGAGGCCCTGAAGCAGGCCCGGCTGGTCGCCGAGCCAGGCCGCCGTCAGCACCATGGCGAGCGCCATGTAGACAACGACAAAGGCGACCAGGAAAATGCCGCCGACCAGTTTGCGAGTGCGTGGGCCCATGGCGCGACCATAGCGGGCAGCGGCAGGACGGCAAGCGCGGATACCGCGCCATCTCGGCGCATTGTGGGGTTACCGCAGGCGGTTCACAGCTCCCCCATGATCGAAACATCCTCGAAATTCTTCTGGCTGCGGCTGTGGCTGTTCGCGCTCGCGGCCCTGGTGCTGGCCATGGTGGTTGTCGGCGGGGCGACCCGGCTGACCCATTCCGGCCTCACCATCACCGAATGGCGGCCGCTGGTCGGCATCATCCCACCGCTGGGCGAGGCCGACTGGAGCGCGCTGTTCGCCAAGTATCGGCAGATCCCCGAGTACCAGCAGCTCAATTCCGGCATGACGCTGGACCAGTTCAAGCCGATGTTCTGGTGGGAGTGGAGCCACCGGGCGCTGGCGCGTTTTGTCGGGCTGGTGGCAGGATTGGGACTGGTGTTTTTCCTGTCGGTCCCCGACATCCGCCGGCGCTTTTGGAAGCCGCTGGTCGGCATTTTCGCGCTCGGTGCCCTGGAAGGCTTCGCGGGTTGGTACATGGTGATGAGCGGCCTGTCGGATCGCACCGACGTGAGCCAATACCGGCTGACGCTGCACCTGGGCATCGCCACGCTGATCATGGGGTATACGTTGTGGACGGTTCTGGGGATGGGCCGGGACGTTCAGAACCCGCAAAGCGCGGGGCAGGAAGGCTCGTGGGCCAGGTGGCTTGCGCTTGGGTTGGTGGCGAGCATCTATGGCCAGATCCTGCTCGGCGGCTTTGTTGCCGGTCTCGACGCCGGGCTCTCCTACAACACTTGGCCGCTGATGGATGGCCGCGTCATCCCGCACGGTCTGCGCGCCATGTCGCCGGCCTGGGTCAACCCGTTCGAAAACCCGGTAACGGTACAGTTCGATCACCGCATCGGCGCCTATCTGGTTGCCACCCTGGCACTGATCAATCATGTGCTGGCCTGGCGCTCGGGCAATCGGCGATTGCTCGCCAGTGCTGCGGCGGTGCTGACGATCGTGCTGCTGCAGATCGGCCTCGGCATCTGGACCCTGCTGGCGGTGGTGCCGCTGCATCTGGCGCTGGCGCATCAGCTGGCGGCAATGGCGGTGCTGGCGACGGCGATTGTCCATCTGCACCGCACGCAGCAGTGCCACGCTGCTGATTCCTAAGGGTTGCTGCGATCTGTTCACCCCAACCCAAGCATCAACCTGATGTTCTGCACCGCGGCGCCCGACGCGCCCTTGCCGAGATTGTCGAGCCGGGCCACCAGCACCGTATGGCCATGTGCCTGGTTCGCGAACACGCGCAGTTCCAGCTGATCGGTGTCGTTCAGCGCCAGCGCGTCGAGCTTACCGCCCTTGGATGAGGCATCGCCTGACGGCACCACGTGCACCGACGGACTGTCCAAATAACGCTCGGCCAGCGCCCGCTCCAGATCGGCGGCCGTGGGCTTGCCCGGCAGCAAATCCAGATGCAGCGGCACGCTGACCAGCATGCCCTGGCGGAAATTGCCGACCGAGGGCACGAACAGCGGGCGGCGAGCGAGGCCTGCGTAAAGCTGCAGTTCCGGCACATGCTTGTGTTCCAGCCCGAGCCCGTACAGCTCGAACGCGGGGGCGCTGCCGGCCTGATAGGATTCGATCATCGACTTGCCACCACCGCTATAGCCCGAGACGGCATTGACCATGACCGGATGATCCTTGGCCATCAGGCCGGCTTCGATCAGGGGGCGGATGAGCGCGATGGCGCCGGTCGGATAGCAGCCGGGATTGGCGACGCGGCGCGATTGGGCGATGGCGTTGGGTTGCGCGGATGTCAGTTCGGCAAAGCCATAGGCCCATCCCGGCGCGACGCGATGGGCGGTCGAGGCATCGAGAATACGTGGACCACCGCCAGGCAACGCATCGGCTAGCGCCACCGCCTCCTTGGCCGCGTCATCCGGCAGGCACAGCACGACGAAATCGACCTCGGCATACAGCTTGCGCTTGGCCACCGGATTCTTGCGATCTTCAGGGCCGATGCTGACGATCTGTACACAAGCAACAAGCGCCAGCCGCTCAGCGATGCCCAGCCCCGTGGTGCCGGCCTCGCCGTCAATGAAGATTTTGTGCGTCGCCATGGGAACCTCAATAGAGCAATCAGACAGTGGAATGCACGACTCCCCTCCCCCTTGTGGGGAGGGGCCGGGGGTGGGGTGCT
>JANLQJ010000027.1:0-8976 GCA_031367715.1 Hyphomicrobiaceae bacterium
GCGCTTGCCGTGTTCATACACAGCAGAAGCCCCATGAGGTCCCGTGTCTGCGGCGCACCGTCAAAACGCTGCGCTGCGCACGGGATGACAGGTTTTGGGATGGGCTGTGCACGCTCGAAAACGATGTCATCCCGGATGCGCTGCAGCATCCTTATGGTGCAGCGCTGATCCGGGACCTCAACGGGCTCCTGCCGTGTTCATACACAGCAGAAGCCCCATGAGGTCCCGTGTCTGCGGCGCACCGTCAAAACGCTGCGCCGCGCACGGGATGACAGGTTTTGGGATGGGCTGCGCAAGCAATGTCATCCCGGATGCGCTGCGGCACGCGCTCGACGGCCGGCTCCCGGAACGGGAGTCGCCGAGCGCAAGCAAGGAAAGCGCAGCGCTGATGACAGTTGGGATGAGCCATCAACAGTTGGGTGCGCCATCAACGACAGGGAGCGCCATCAACAGTGGCGCCGGATCGCGTCTTGCCTTCGGTTGCCGACAGGATCATGCTCGGTTCGCTAGATTGGATCCCGTACCGGGCCAACTCGCCTCCCTGCAAGCTGGCCCGGTTGCGGGCGATGCACGCCCGCGAACCCAAAGGATCCGGCGCGAAAGAGCAGGAGACAGTCATGAACGCTGCAACCATCCTGAAGGCCAAGGGCCGCGAGGTGCAGACCGTCCGGCCGGAAATGACGCTGGAGGAAGCCGCCCGGGTGATGACCGATCGCGGCATCGGCTGCGTCGTGGTCGTCGAGCGACCAGGCGCGCTGGCCGGCATTCTGTCGGAGCGCGACATCGTGCGCGAGATTGCGCTGGGCGGCGCCGCTCGTTTGAAATCCCGGGTGGCCGATGCCATGACCCGCACCGTGCATTGCTGCCGTTTGATGGACACCATCGATCAACTGCTGAGCGAGATGACGGTGCGCCGGTTCCGGCACATTCCGGTGGTCGAACAGGGTGAACTGGTCGGCCTGGTGTCGATCGGCGACGTCGTCAAGCTGCGCATCGCCGAAGCCGAGATGGAGACCGAGGCCATGCGGGCATACATTACCACCGGCTGAGCCACACCCACGCCAAGTCAGCCTGGTATCGTGACACATTCAATTGGTGCCCACCAGTGTCATCCGTGGGCTTGTCGCGAGGACCCAATTGGGCGCGAGTCGGGTGGCCGCGTTGGCGCGATGAGGGCCGAAACAGCGCTTTACCGTCGCCACGACAGGCAACGGAGTAAGTCGATCCATCGGCCCCCGGGACAAGCCCGAAGATGACAAATCGGGATCATTTGAATGGTCCGGAACACTATTGTGGATGGCCATGATCGATAAAAGTTTACGGTTTCCCCGGCGCTAACCTTCACGCATCGTGGTTACACTGCAGATTGGATTGCAGCGTTTGCAAACAGTTGCGGGGATTGTCATGGCGGGCAGCAAACAGGTCATTTCGCGCCTGTCGAACGCGTTGGGTCGCGACGAACGCGGTACCATGGCGGTGATCATGGCGATGATGCTGTCCGTCATGCTGCTCAGCGTGGGCGGCGCCATCGACTTCCTGCGCTGGCATCAGGCCCGCCTGACCACCACCGCCGCAGTCGACGCCGCTGTGCTGGCCGCCGGGCGTGCCTTGATCATGCACCCCAGCGACGCCCAAGACGCCGCAACCATTGCCAACAACGTCTATCGGGCGGCCATCGCCGATCGCGTCCCAGTCATAAGCGACACCATCCGGTTCACGGTCGACGCGGTTGAAGGATCCGTCGTCGCCAACGGTTCGGCGAGCATGCAGACGACCATCCTCAGCACCGTCGGCTTCAATGAGTTGGGGCTGGTTTCGACCAGCGGCACCGACCTCGCCCGCGCCGAGGTGTCGCCCGGCGGGCCAGGTGGCAGCAATCTCGAGGTTGCCGTGATGCTCGACGTTACCGGATCGATGTGCGGCGACGGCGTCGGTCCGTGCCTGACTGGCACCAAGATCGATGGCCTGAAGGCGGCCGCGACCGATCTGGTCAATATTGTCGTCAAGGCCGATCAGAGCCAGTTCACCAGCAAAGTGGCCCTGGTGCCGTTCGCCACCAAGATCCGCCTTGCACAAGATGGTGGTGGCGCCGCGATGATGAAGACACTCACCAACCTCGACGCGACCTGGAGCGGTCTATTTCATGACTGCACCGCCCTTCGAGAGAGCGGCGGTGGTGGCAGTGAAACAAATGGCGATTGGACCTGCACCGCCTATGCGGACATACCCGTAATCGACTGGAAAGTCATGCCTTGCGTCACCGAACGTTACTTTGGCGGCGCGTTTGATCTCACCGATGATGCTCCTGGTGCCGGCCACTGGCTCAATGCTCACGATGGTTCGCGCCGTCAGTTGAGTAACGACAGTTCCGACACGCCCTTGGCACTGGGCGATGGCACCGGTGTTGCCGGTGACCCCGCAGTTCATTGGAACTTCCGCCCTGACGGCTATTGCGGCGACATCGCGGAAGGCAACGACATTCAACCGCTGACCTCGAACAAGGCCACTTTGATCGCCCGCATCAACGCGCTGCAGGGCTATGGTGGCACCGCAGGCGCGCTCGGCACCAGTTGGGCCTGGTACATGCTGTCACCCAACTGGAATTCGGTCTGGACCGGAGAGAGTGTTCCTGGGTCCTATGCTGAGTTGGCCGCAACGAGCCCCGGCGGCGCGCCAGCGCTGCGCAAGGTGGCGGTACTGATGACCGACGGTGGCTTCAACGCTTTCCGTTCCGGCAAAGGGCAGGACCAACAGATGGTCTCGGACCATGCCGTCAGTGTATGTATCGCGATGAAGGCACTCGGTATCGAGGTCTATACGGTAGGCTTTGCGCTCGATCAACTGACGTCAGCCGAAGCCACGATAGCCCGGGCGACGTTGACGGCCTGTGGCACCGATGTCTCGCATTTTTACGAGACGCTGGACGTGCCCCAGCTGAGAACCGCCTTCCAGTCGATCGGCTCGCACATGGCGGGGCTGCGACTGACGCGCTAGCGGCCGGCGCGGGACGGCCGCCTATTACGCCTTGTTTCCCCTCGCCAAATCTGTATTTTTGTCCGGCGTCCCGGTCGCCGTTGCAATGCCTTCACATATCTCATGTGTGTCATGTTAGGCCTCTTGCGGCGGGACGATATGTGCTAACCGGGGCAGTATGTTAGAGCCGATTGTCATAGCTTTGGATGCGATGGGGGGTGATCGCGGCCCCGAGGCGGTCGTGGCCGGCGCCGAACTGTCGCTATCGCGGCACCCGGACATGCGCTTCCGTCTGGTCGGCAACCAGGATCGCATCGCGCCGCTGCTGGCGCGCCATCCCAGTTTGGCGGCGCGGGCTGTCGTGAGCCATACCGATTTGTCGGTTAGCATGGATGCCAAGCCAAGCGAGGCGCTGCGGCGCGGCCGCTGGCGCTCCAGCATGTGGCTGGCCATCGAGGCGGTGAAGTCGGGTGAGGCTGCCTTCGCGGTGTCCGGCGGCAACACCGGCGCCCTGATGGCCATGGCCAAGGTTTGCCTCAAGACCATGCCGGGAATCGAACGTCCCGCCATCGCCGCCATCTGGCCGACCGTCAAGGCTGAATGCCTGCTGCTGGATGCTGGCGCCACAGTGGAAGCGACCGCCGCCCAGCTGATCCGTTTCGCCTTCATGGGGGCGGCCATGGCACGGGCCCTGCGCAAGGTCGAGCGGCCGACCGTGGCGCTGCTGAATATTGGCACCGAGGAGGTCAAGGGCCTTGAGCCGATCAAGCAGGCGCATGCCGCCTTGCGCACCATGACGCTGCCGTTCGATTACAAAGGCTTCGTCGAGGGCGACGGCATCGGCCATGATCACGCCGACGTGGTGGTGACTGACGGTTTCACCGGCAACATCGCGCTGAAGACCGCCGAGGGCACGGCCAAGCAAGTCGGACAGTACCTGCGCGAGGCCATGGAGCAGTCGCTGCTGTCCCAGCTGGGTGGCTTCATCGCCCAGGACGCCTTCCGCATGTTAAAGGCGCGCATGGACCCGCGCCGTTCCAATGGCGGCGTGTTTCTCGGCCTGAACGGCCTGGTCATCAAAAGCCATGGCGGCGCCGATGCCACAGGCTATGCCAGTGCCATCGATCTCGGCTATGACATGGCGCGCGCGGGGCTGGTCGAGCGTCTGGCACGCGATATGACCGCCGCACCCAAGACGCTGGCGGCTGCGTCGCCGTCCGACGCCGATACTGAGCTGGCAAGCCGCAACGGTTGATCGGCCGCATGGCACCCGGCTGTTGCTGATGCCGGTTGCTGCAGGAAAGGGTTTTTGCCGATGGCCGTGATCCGGTCGGTTATCCGCGGCTGTGGGGGCTATCTGCCCCAAAAGGCCGTCACCAACGACGAACTGGCCAAGACGCTGGACACCAGCGATGATTGGATCCGTGAGCGCACCGGCATCCGGCAGCGCCATATCGCGGCCAAGGGCGAATTAACGTCGGATCTCGGCGCGGCAGCGGCCAAGCAGGCGATGGTGCGGGCCGGCATCTCGCCTTCGGCGATTGATCTGGTGGTCTGCGCCACCTCGACCCCAGACCGCACCTTTCCGGCCACGGCCACCGCGATCCAGGCCAAGCTTGGCCTGAAGCCAGGCGGCGCGGCGTTCGACGTGCAGGCGGTGTGCAGCGGCTTTGTCTATGGCGTGACGATCGCCGACAGCATGCTGAAAGGCGGCGATTTCAAACAGGCCCTGGTGATCGGCGCCGAGACGTTTTCGCGCATCCTGGATTGGCAGGATCGCGGCACCAGCGTGCTGTTCGGAGACGGCGCCGGCGCCGTGGTGCTGGAGGCCCAGATGCAGAAAGGGACCCCCGCCGATCGCGGCGTGCTGTTGACGCGCCTGCATGCCGACGGCCGCTATGGCGATGAATTGTGTGTCGATGGCGGGCCGTCGTCGACGCAAACTGTTGGCCACTTGCGCATGAACGGCCGCGAAGTGTTCCGGCACGCCGTCACGAATATTTCCGATGTCATCCAGGAAACCCTGGTCGATATGGGCATGACGGTCGATGAGATCGACTGGTTCGTGCCGCATCAGGCCAATCGGCGCATTCTGGAAGGTACCGCCAAGAAGATCGGCATCCCGATGGAAAAGATCGTGATGACGGTCGACAAACACGCCAACACCTCGGCCGCCTCGATCCCACTGGCGCTGAACGCCGCCCTGGAAGATGGCCGGCTGAAGGAAGGCAACCTGGTGCTGATGGAGGCCATGGGCGGCGGCTTCACCTGGGGTTCGGTACTGGCGAGGTGGTAGACGCAAGAGAGCCGTGACGTCGGTGAATCGTGAAATCGCCAAATCGGGACGACGATCTTCCTTCTCGACTTGGCGCGTTCACGATTTGGCGTCTTCGTTCCCGGCTCGCCAATCACCTCTCCCCTTTATCTGTTCGAAATCAGCGCCTTGCCTGCAGATGTGATTTGACCGCGGGGCACTCCTCCCATTAACACTAACCGCGTAGTTGAATCGAGTGAGGGCTCATGAAAACATCGCGTAGTTCGGCCAGCAGGACGCTTACGCGTGCTGATCTGGCGGAAGCGGTTATGGTCAAGATCGGCCTGCCGCGTAAGGAATCCCAGGATATGGTGGAATCCGTGCTCGGCGAGATCTGCGGGTCGCTGGAGCGTGGCGATGGCGTCAAGCTGTCGTCGTTCGGCACCTTCGGCATCCGCGAGAAGGGCGAGCGCGTCGGGCGCAATCCCAAAACCGGCGAGGAAGTTCCGATCACGCCGCGCCGGGTGCTGGTGTTCCGGGCCAGCAACATTATGAAAACCCGCATCAATCGCGGCCTCAGCCGTCGCAAGACCGCAAAATAGCCCAGGTAGAATGCCCGCGTCTGGCCGGCTTGACCGGGACGCTGGCATGTCCGCACGCGCCAATGCCCGCCGTTCAACGGTGCCGGCGCGCGACGAGACATGGCTGGAGCAAGCGTGGGGTGCATAGCGTCACGGCAGCTGACGAGAGGCAGATCAACTGACAGGGATCGGACATGGAAAAATCCGCCGACGCATTCCGCACGATCAGTGAAGTTGCCGAGGAACTTGCCGTCCCCAAGCATGTCCTGCGCTTCTGGGAAGGCAAGTTCGCGCATATCAAGCCGATGAAACGGGGCGGCGGGCGCCGCTACTACCGGCCCGAAGACGTGGAGCTGCTGCGTGGGATTCGTCAGCTGCTGCACGAAGAAGGCTACACCATCAAAGGCGTGCAAAAGCAAATCCGGCAGTCCGGTATCGAGTTCGTCAAGGCGCACGGCAAGGGCGCCAGCGTGGCCAACGCAACGGCTGCGGCGGCCGCGGGGCGCAAGACCAAGGATGCCGCCGGTCCTGGCGCGGAAGCTGCGATCCGTACCGCGGCTCCAGCTGCCGGTGGCCTTAGCAAAGCCCAATCGCAAGCACTGGCAGAGGTGCTTCGCGAACTGGAAGCCTGCCGCAAGTTGGTCGCCGGGATGGCTTGACGGATCGCCTGATCGGTTGCCCGGACAGTTGCCAGCACGGCCATGTTGCCAGCACGGCCAGCACGGCCATTGCCATCAACCTTGGTTGCGACTATAAGGTGCACCTTCGAGCCGCCCGGCGGGGCATGCCGTGGCGGCTCTTATCGCTTGTTACCAAGCAAAATCCGTAGCGCCGCTGCCCGATCCGTTCAGCGATCAGGCCGTCAGGAGCTATGGGCACGACAAGAAAGGACACCAAGCCAAATGCCCAAGCTGAAGACAAACAGTAGCGTGAAGAAGCGCTTCAAACGCACCGGTACCGGCAAGGTCAAAGCCACGGCTGCGGGCAAGCGCCACGGCATGATCAAGCGGACCGCCAAATTCGTGCGCGATGCCCGCGGCACCATGGTGCTGTCGGAGCCCGATACCAAACGCATCAAGCAGTGGATGCCGTATGCCCGTAAAGCGCGCAAGCGCAGGGTGGATACGGTGGCTGTGGTTGCGGCGGAATAGGGAGAGCTGAGAGATGGCACGCGTTAAAAGAGGCGTCACGTCGCACGCCAAGCACAAGAAGGTGCTGAAAGCGGCGCGCGGCTACTTTGGCCGCCGCAAGAATACCATCCGGGTCGCCAAACAGGCGGTCGAGAAGGCGGGTCAATACCAGTACCGCGACCGGCGCCGTCGCAAGCGCACGTTCCGCGCGCTCTGGATCCAGCGCATCAATGCGGCGACCCGCTCGCACGGCATGACCTACGGTCGATTTATCGACGGCCTCAACAAGGCCGGGATCGAGATCGACCGCAAGGTGCTGTCGGATATCGCCATTGGCGATGCGGCTGCGTTCCAGGCGCTGGTCGAGCAGGCGAAAGGCGCGCTGCCCAAGGCCGCGTGATTTCGCCGTTGGTAGCTTCCCGGCCTCTCGAGGCCCGATGTTCGGTCATGGACGCTCCGGCGGCCATGGCCGTTTGCGTTTTCAAGACTTGCGACATCAATCCCGAAAGGCCATGGCGTTATGGCAGCCGATCTCGACCAGCTGGAACAAGCGTTACTCGCAGATATTGCCAAGGCGCACGAACTCAAGGCGCTGGAAGAGGTGCGCATCGCCGCGCTGGGCAAGAAGGGCCGCGTGCCGGAGTTGATGGCGCAACTCGGCAAGCTTCCAGCCGAGGAGCGTAAGACATTCGGTCAGACCGTCAACGGCCTGCGCGATCGCGTGACGGCAGCGCTTGAGGCTCGCAAGGCAGCGCTTGCAGCCGGCGCGCTGACTGAAAAACTCAAAGCCGAGCGCATCGACATCACCCTGCCGGTGCGTGCCGGCGGCGTGCAGGACGGCCGCATCCATCCGGTCTCGCAGGTTTGGGATGAGATCATCGAGATTTTCGGCGACATGGGTTTTTCGGTCGCCGAAGGTCCCGATATCGAGACCGACGACCTCAACTTCACAAAATTGAACATCCCGGCCGAGCATCCCGCGCGCCAGGAACACGACACCTTTTACATGCGTGGCAAGCCGGGCTCGACCGACGCGCCTCTGGTGCTGCGCACCCATACCAGCCCGGTGCAGATCCGCACCATGATGGGCCAGAAGCCACCGATCCGTATCATTGCGCCCGGCCGCGTCTATCGGCTCGACAGCGATGCCACGCACACGCCGATGTTCCACCAGATCGAGGGACTGGTCATCGACCAGGCAACTCATATGGGCCACTTGAAATGGACGCTGACCGAGTTTGCCAAGGCGTTCTTTGAGGTCGACGACGTCAAGATGCGGTTCCGTGCCTCGCACTTCCCGTTCACCGAGCCCTCGATGGAAGTCGATATCGGCGCCGAAGCGATCGGCAAGCCGGGCAAGTGGCTGGAGATTTTGGGCTGCGGCATGGTGCATCCCAACGTCATCCGCAATTGTGGCCTCGACCCCGATACGTATCAGGGCTTCGCCTTCGGCATGGGCATCGACCGCATCGCCATGCTGAAATATGGCATCTTGGACCTGCGCGCGATGTTCGCGGGGGATTTGCGCTGGTTGAAGCACTACGGTTTCGTGTGTGCACGCGTCAATCCTAGTGCGGGTAGTCGCTTGAGTACGGTTTGCGCGGCTTGCAAAATACTTGCCGCTTTCGCCGGATCCTGCCCGGCAAGGCGTTTTAGCAAGCCGAGGCCGTTTGCTGTTTGCAGCAGCGCGGCAAATGGCGCTTGCGCGCTTGCATCGCGCAGTTGTCGCCACTGCGTTTCGAGCGCCTCGCGTTGCGCCGCGCGATGCGCGATTGGACCATCGAGTTTTTCGAGCGCATCGCGCAATGATTTGGCTACGCCGGCATCGCGTAACTTAGCATCGATCGCGGCGACCTCGATTTGCATCGAGGCGACAAAGCGCGAAGACTTGCCTTGCAGCGCGGCCAATGCCGCATGTTCTTGCACGGTTAATTGCTCGATGCGAAAACCTTGCAGCGGCATGTCCACGACCGCGCGTTCATAGCGTTGGCGTAAGCGCCGTCGCAAAGTGGCCAGCGGCTCGCCGCCAAGTAGTCTT
>JANLQJ010000039.1:0-6502 GCA_031367715.1 Hyphomicrobiaceae bacterium
CAGTGCGATGTCGCCCGAACTGAAGCTGTCGAAATTTTCCAATGTGGTTATCGGCGCGCGCATCTCGCGCTCGGGCGACGCCATGCCGCAAAGCGGCGACCTGGTCGGCCAGATAGGCCCGGTTGCCACGGGCTCCGGCAAACTGGTGCTGGTGATCGACGGCGTTCAGCCTTGAGCCGCCATTGAAAGGGAGAGCGAGGTCTGACGTTGGCGAACCGGAACCATGGATAACAAGTTCGAGTCGGTCACCACAAACAGTGCCTGGCCCTCGGCCACGTTCTGCAACGGGGTGTAGGTGCCTTCGTCGAACTTTTCCCGGCGCTGGTTGTGGATCGCGGCAAGTCTCCAACCAATCTTTGCGCGCAACAACCACGCCCGCATTTGCGCAGCCCACGTTCACGGATAGCGCTTTGCGCGACTGATGAAGGAGCGCTACAGCTTTGGTTTCGCGCAGGCAGCAGTAACGAGCACTCCATCTCCCCGTCAGCCCGCTCAAGTCAACCCGTGATAACCCGATCCGCTGACCTTTGGTGCGGTTGAAATTGCCATCCTTAGCTGCCGTTCGCCGGTGACAGCCCCTCCCGCCGTCAAGAACTCGTAAGCCTGCTGTCCATGACATAATTTTGCATAATGGCCGCCGTCTCAGGGAGTGCAATGAATAACCGCCGCAAACTGGTCTTCGCGCTTGGCGCGAGCGTAATGGCACCCCGTATCGGCTGGACGCAGGCAACCAAGCGCCGTTCCATCGTTGGCGTGATCCGCGTCAATCCGCGCGACACGAACGAGACATTTCTCGAACCGTTTCGCCGCGATATGGCGGCGCTCGGGTGGAAGGAAAATGACAATGTCGAATTCGTGTTCGCGTGGGCTGATGGCCGCAACGAAGCGCTGCCCAAATTGGCTGCCGATATGGCAGCGCGAGGCGTAGACGTAATTTTGACGTTCGGCCCGGCCGGCGCGCGCGCCGCACAAAGCGCGACTCCGACCATTCCTATTGTCGCCATGGCGGATGATCTCGTCGGCGCCGGCCTTGTCAAAAGCATGGCGCGACCGGGCGGACATACGACAGGTGTGTCCATCCTCGGGACCGAACTTGATGCCAAGCGGCTGGAAATCCTGCACCAAGTCTCCCCGGCCGCGCGACGCATCGGCGTGCTGCATGATCCCTCCGTCCCAGAGTCGATTTCGAATGTGAAGGCGGCAGGCCGCGCACTCAATATCGAACTGGTCTTCGCACCGGCCCAGACCAAGGCGACGATCGCTGCGGCCATCAGGACGCTGATAGAGGCACGCGTCGCGGCGGTCAATGTGCTCGCGTCTGCCAATCTGAACACGTTTCGTACCGAGCAGATAGCCGCGTTCGCGCAGGCTCGTCTGCCCGCCATATACCAATGGCCGGAAACTGCGGAGCAAGGCGGGTTGATCGGTTATGGCCCGCGCAACACGACCGTCTATGGCCACGTTGCCGCATTGGTCAACAAGGTCTTGCGCGGCGCGAAACCCGCTGACCTGCCGGTCGAGCAACCAACGAAATTTGAATTGATCATCAACGGCAAGACCGCGAAGGCGCTCGGTTTGACAATTCCGCAGTCGCTGCTGCTGCGCGCCGACGAGGTGATCCACTGATCCCCTGGGGAACCGTTGTCAGTGCGACCGCGCTGATGCGACGGCGGGCAATCCGCCGGCTACATCATCGCCAACGGCACCGCAGTCTCATCCATCACCGCCGCGGGCGTACGGTAGCGTTCCGCCATTTCGCGCTCCCGCGCCGTGCGGATTTGCGCCTGCATGTAGGCGCCGAGCGCACGGGCATGCCCGACCACCTGCCGGCCCAATTCAAGCCGTGGCAGTTCGTAAGCCTTTAGCGCCGCAACGGCGTCGCCGGTTTGCTGGAGCGCCTTTACCAATACGATGGCGTCGCCGGCCGCCTTGGTGACGCCCATGCCGCAGTGCGGGCGCGCCACGAAGGCGGCGTCGCCGAGCAGCGCAATACGGCCAAAGGCAAGCTGCGGGCTCTCCAGGTCGAAGATGGGTTGGAAGAGCAGGCTTTCGGTTTTCTGCACCACCTCGGCAAACTGCGGCGCCAGCACAGCTCTTGCCGCTTGCCGGGCCTGCGCCAGAACCCCGGCGCGGATCAGCGGCGGGGGAATACCGTCGAGCCAGGCCCGTCCGTCGGCGTCCGTCAGCATGTCACGCAGAGTTGTGGCCTCGTCGGCAGGGCGGTACCAGACGAAGTTGTAGCGGCGCTGTCCTGGTTCGACGGCGTTGTTGCTGCCCGCCACGGGGTAGGCAATCATCTGCTCGTGCGGCGGCAGGCCGAAGGCGAAGTAGGGGAAGATGTCTTTCAGCGCGGCGGCCGAAAGGGCCGCTTCCTCGACCAGGCCGCGCCATGCCACATAACCCGCATAGAGCGGCTTGGCTGCGGGCAGCAAGGATTGCCGCACCGAGGAGCGCACGCCGTCGGCTGCAATCAGGATGTCACCGGTCACCGCTTCGCCGTCGGCAAACGTTGCGCTTGCGCCGCGCGCATCCTGGGAGAACGCCACCAGGTGCTTGCCGCAGTGGTAGCGCTGGTTGGGGAAGGCGGCCCGCAGCAGGTGGTGCAAGTGCGCCCATGCAGTCAGCGTTTGGGGGAAGACCCGCGAGCCCACCCGCGTGCCGTCCTGGCCGAGCGTGACACGCTCCTGCACCTTGACGCCGAAGGAGTCGTTCACGGTCACACCGGCTTCACCCAGCGCCGCCAGCAGTTCCGGATGGGTAACGATGCCCGCGCCGCGGCCTTCCATCGCATCGGCCACGCGCTCGTAGACGTGGACATCCCAGCCCGCGCGCAACAACAGGTTCGCCGCGAACAGCCCGCCCAGCGAGCCGCCGACCACGACCGCCTTGTTCGCCTGGGTCATGTCGAACCCGTCACGTTGCAGCTTCAGGGCACGCTGGCGCCGGCGGCGCGCAGGGCTTGCGTTTCCGCCGCCGGGAAGTTCAGCTCGATGGTGATGCCCGACGGGTCCTCGACGAAGAGCTGGTGCAGGCCCAGGCTGGGCACCGTGCGCTCGCGATACTCCAGGCCGGCGTCGCGCAGCCGCGAGTGCATGGCGGGCAGGTCGGTCGCAAGAAAGGCGAGATGGTCGATGGCGGCGCTGCCATGCAGGCCCTCCTTCCCCTTGTCGCCAAGGTAGTCGGCCAGGCCCTTGGGGTCGTCCTTATCGATGCCGATCAGGTGAACGACGCCGTAATCCGCTTCGTCGCCGCCCCGGTACAGCCAGATGCCGGGAAAGTCGAAGGGCGGTCGAAAGCCCTCTTGAAAGCCCAGCACGTTGCAATAGAAGCGCCGCGAGGCCTCCAGGGCGGTGGTACGGACCGAAAAATGGGCCAGCTTATTGATCGGCATGCGGTGCTCCTGCGCCTTTTAAATTATCAGTAGATAAATAATACTCTATCAACGCTGGCTCTTCAAGACGCGGGGAACCCCGAGGATGAAGCTGTCGACACGCAGGTCTATCAGCCGCTCCAGGTTCCTGGGGGTCGGCTGCTCGTAAATCCACTTGCGAACGCCGATGTAGAAGACGCTCGAGTGCATCGCCCACACCAGTTCGATCTCGTCGTCCTCGGCCTGCGCGTCGGAGGGCTCAGGAATCTTGTATTCGTGGCGCAACTCCCTGGCAATGACCATGAAGTGGCGCTCGCGCAGGCGGCCCAGGTACTTCTGGTTGATGCCGCCCCGGCTCAGGCCGGCGTAGATGAAAATGCGCACCCATTCGCTGCGCAGCACGAAGCGGGCGTAGTCCTTCAGGTAGCGCTTGAGCCGGTCCGCCAGGGGGAAGGAGCGGTCCGCCAGCCACTCCTCCCATTCCGGGTTCCAGCGCCGCACGAACACTTCGTTATAGACCCGGTCAACCAGCGCCTCCTTGGTCGGGAAGTAGCGGTACAGCAGCGGTTGGGTGATCCCTAACTGCTTGGCCAGGTCACGCGTACCGGCATCGAAGCCATGGCGCGAAAAGAAGGCGATGGCCGCCTGGACGATTTGATGCTCCCGGTCCTCGGGCGCCAGACGTCGGCGGGGTGCGGAGGGGCTTGACAACTTATTCAACCTGAGCCATAGTTATCGAACGATAAACAGCATAACACCTGCCGGCCGGAAGCGCCAGCAGAAAAATCAAGCGATGAACACTGAACCAAGCCTTGATCGGGAGTACCCGATCTCCCGTAACACCCTTGCGCAATTCCGTCGTGATGGTTGGGCTGCGCTGCCCGCGGTGATCAGCCCGCGGCTCGCGGCCGAAATCCTGCAGCGTCTGGCCGCTTCCGATGGAATGGTCGCCCCGACCGAGACCGAAAAGTGGATGACCACGGACGATTACAAACGCGTGCTGCGCATGCACGACGGCATGGCGTGGAAGGACCACTGGTTCAAGGAGCTGGCGCTTTCACCACGCCTGTCCTCGCTGGCGCTCCAGCTGATCGGCCAGGACGAAGGCCTGTTCATCCACGACATGTCGTTCATCAAGACCGGTGACGAAGGCGAGCCGACGCCCTTTCACCAGGACTTTCCCCACTGGCCGTTCGACCGCACTGGGGCGTTCACGATCTGGATCGCCCTGACCGACATGTCCGAGGACATGGGCACCCTGCGGTTCCTTCCGGGTTCACCGCAAGAAGGCCCGCTGGGCCGCTACAGCCGCAGTGTGGGAGACGATATGTGCAAGGCCCATCCGTACCTGCTGGAAAAGTACGCGCCGGCCGGCGGCAAGCCGCTGCGCGCCGGCGACGCGACCGTTCACGTCGATTTGATGGTGCATGGGGCCAATGGCAACAAGACCGGGCGGGACCGCGCCGCCTATACCGTGCGCTACATGCCGACCGACGTGCTGTACACCGGCGCGCCGCACCGCCACTTTGAGAAGTTCGGCCTGGCCTCGGGCGAGCGCTTCGCCGATTCTCCGCTGGTGCCGCACATCGGCCGGAGCGCTGCGTGAAACTGACCACGCTGCGTACGGCGATCAACCAAGGGCGCCCGGCCGTCGGTATGCTGGTGATGCTTGACGGCGGCGCCAGCGCCAGGGTGCTCGCCCACCTTGGTTATGACTTCCTGGTGTTCGACCTGCAGCACGGCGCGATCGATCTGGCCGGCATCGAGGCCGTGCTGGCCGGCGTCATGGGCACACCCTGCACGCCGGTTGCCAGGGTGCATGCGCGCCGTCCCGACCAGATCGAATGGGTGCTGGACCTGGGCGCCCATGGCGTCGTGGTGCCGATGGTCATGTCGGCCGAAGACGCTGCGCTGGCCACCGCCGCGTGCCGGTATCCACCGCGCGGGCGGCGCAGCGTCGCGGCGCTACGCAATGTGCTGGTGCGCGGAAGCGACTACATGCACCAGGCCAACGACGACGTGGTCTGCATCATCCAGATCGAGCACATCGAGGCGGTGCAACGCATTGATGAGATTCTCGATGTGCAGGGCATCGATGCGGTGCTGCCGGGGCACGTCGACCTGGCGCTCTCCATGGGGCATACGATGCGCTACGGCGCCAGCGTCTCCAACACCGTGCCGACCGAAGTTGCGCAAGCGATGGCGCGCATCGAGGCGGCGTGCGCGGCGCGGTCGATCCCGGTCATTCCTGTTACCGGGACTACGCAGGAGTTCGAGCTTGCCATGCAACGGGGCCAGCGGATAGCCTGCTGCAACACCGATTTCCACCTGTTCATGGGCGCAGCCTCGGCGCAACTGGCTGCGTGCAGGGCCATCGCGCAGGGCCCGCAGGCTGCGCCGATAAAACTTCAACCAAATTGACTATTGGAGGAATCAATGAAGACTAAATTCATGACAGTTGTCAGCGCCTGCCTGGTGGCGGCCTCGGTCAGCCTCGCGCCGGTTGGTTATGCACAAACAGCCGCCGCCGCAAAGGTCGGCTCCATCGTCTATGCCGGCTTCGAGGGCGCTCCGCTGAACCTCACCGAACAGGTCGCGATTGAAAAGGGCATGTTCGCCGCCTACGGCCTGGAGGTGAAATTCGTCGGCGCCACCTCCGGGCAGCAGATGGTGTCGGCCCTGATGGGCGGCAGCGCGCAGATCGGCGTGCTGACCACCTCGGCGACGGCGCCGCTGATCCGCCAGGGCCAGTGCTTTCAGTTTCTGACCTCTGGCGCACGTACCTACTACAACCTGATTGCACAGCCCGACCTGAAACTCCCACACGCCGGGGACGCATTTCCGGCCAACCTGGTCGACCTCAAGGGCAAGAAGATTGGCATCAACGCCCGCGGCACTGCGATGGAATTCATGATGGACGCCATCCTCAAGCAGGCCGGCATCAATCCCAGCGAGGTCACCTACATTGCCACCGGCGGAGCGCCCACTGCCGTGACCGCGTTCCGCAATCGACAGGTCGAGGTGCTGATGGACTTCCCGATAGCGGAACAATTGCTCAAGCCCAATGAGTTCCAGAACGTGGCGCGGCTGATGGACCTGGAGAAGAACAACCCGATCCACCATCTCGCCCAG
>JANLQJ010000091.1:0-2296 GCA_031367715.1 Hyphomicrobiaceae bacterium
ACCGTCAAGGCTGCGCGTCAAGGTCTCCCACTTGACGACCTGAATCTCGTTCACGACGTTGCCGCCGCCTGCCTTCTCAGCTCTGAACTTCACCTTGTCGCCAGGCTTGACCATGTCCCGCATGGCCAGGTCCTTGACCTGGAACAGCATCGCCATTCCGGGCAGGTCCAGGTTCTTGATCTCGCCGTGCTTGATGGTGAGCCCAGGACCATAAGAGAAACAGGAAATAGCGGTTGACAGTGGCCTCAGCGCTTCAAAAAAGGGCTTGACGTGTTGGTCGACGAGTAGCGCCCCCTTCCCCGTTGCGCACGGAGCTGAGGCAGGGCGCACCGGTGCGAGCTGCCAGTCAAGCCCGAGGCTGTGGAGACGGGTCAACCTTGATCTTCTCGGCTATTTGCGGGGAGAAGACTATGCAGGCGATGATGAACGCGGCCCAGAACAGAATGGCGTGGGACACCTTCGTCCAGAAGTAGGCGGCGGCCACGAGTGCCAGCCCGACTGCGAAGACGATTGCACCCACTTCATAGCCGAGGTCTAGCCCGCCGCGCTTGGCGTCGGCCATCCAGTCGCCCAATGCCGTGCCCAGAGTCTGCGAAAACAAGATCGTGACCCAATAGAAGATCTCGGCCTTGCGTGTCTTGATCGAATCGATAGAAACCGAACCGAGCGACCAGCGCCACAAAACGAGTGTTGCGATCACGAGTGCGAGCATGATCGACGTGCCACCGAGATAGCCGATGCCCAAGGTGCGGTCCAGTAGGTCTGCGAGCGTCGTGCCCACGGTCGTCGTCGCAACGATCACGAACCAGAAAAGGAAAGGATGAAATCTATTGGCGACGATCTGAGCGATGACCGCGACAACAAAGACCGTGGCGAAGATGATGGTGCCAACCAAATATCCGAGGTGCATTGACATGGTCACCGAGTCGCCGGCGGCCTCACCCAGGGTTGTCGCGGCGATCTTGATGATCCAGAACCACAAAGTGACCTCTGGCACCTTGCCCAATGTCTTTTCGCTACGCAAATACATTGGCTTGTCTTTCTCGTTTGTCTTTCTCGTTTGTCTTTCTGGCAATTGGCCTGCCCATGATTGCGCATTTCAGCATCGCGGTGAGTCGTTTCAACCTGCTCGCGGACAGCGTTTCAGGCTGATGGCGGACGGTTCGATGGGTGTGCGATTGCCTGTGAAAATAGCATCTCAGGTGTCTGCGATCAGTTTGAAGTTGCGCGTGTTGAGGCGCTCTGCATCGGAAACGAAACTGCCGTTTAGGAACGATTCGGCAAAGCGCCGACGGCAGCGAGTGATACCTGTCAGTGAAAGCGCTGCGCGAACGACTCGCGGAATTGGAAAGGAAGGCGTCATGACCGTCGACCTGTCAGGCCACTTGGCACCCACCGCCGGATTCGAAGCCCTGATCGAGATGCTCTCGGCGTGCCACCACCGCATCGAGCGTCAATGCGCGACGTTGCGCCGCCTCGTACCGCATCTGGCCGCCCAGGGCGCAGACGTCGTGGCGCGCTCCGCGGCCACGAGTGTGATGCGCTACTTCGATACGGCAGCGCAGCAACATCACAGCGAAGAGGAAGAGAACCTCTTTCCGGCGCTCATCGAGTCGATGGCCGGCTCGGACGGGGTGTGCTTGCGCGCGTTGACCGACAGACTGACGGCCGACCACCGCGAACTCGACTCGCACTGGCAGCGTGTGCGCATCGCGCTCGAGCGGGTTGTCGCCGGGGATGGCGTGTCGCTGCCCGCCGCGAATGTCGAAGCCCTGGTCGGCTTGTATGAGCAACACATCGAGCGTGAAGAGCGTGATCTCCTGCCGATGGCGGCGCGACTGTTGAGCGACGACGCTTTAGAGCGCATCGGCCGTGCCATGCGCGAGCGGCGCGTGATTGAGCCGGTCGCATGAAGGATCGTCAGTCGGTCTTCATGGCACGCCACGAATCCAGTGGTTCGCTGGACGACTTGCTCGCGGACGTGCGTGCCTGCCGCGCCTGCGAAGCGCACCTGCCTCTCGGCCCGCGCCCTGTGTTGCAGGCGGGTGCTGCGGCGCGAATCCTCGTCGTCGGCCAAGCCCCGGGCGCCCGGGTGCATGCGAGCGGCATTCCGTGGGATGACCGCAGTGGTGCCCGACTGCGTGCCTGGATGGGCATCGATGCCGAGCACTTCTACGATCCGGCCCGTGTGGCGATCATGCCGATGGGTTTTTGCTATCCGGGGCGCGGACCCGGCGGCGACCGGCCCCCGCGGCGCGAGTGCGCGCAGCTGTGGCAGGATCGTTTGATCGCGCAA
>JANLQJ010000097.1:0-12717 GCA_031367715.1 Hyphomicrobiaceae bacterium
CTCGCGCTGGGTTCTGGTGACATCGGCCAGCCACATGCCGCGATCGGTTGCCTGTTTCCGGCGCGCCGGCTTCGAGATTATCCCGTACCCGGTCGACTTTCGCACCTCCGGTCCGGCCGACTACCTGCGCCCCGTCCGAAAGGCATCCGAGGGGCTGGCGGCCATCGATCTCGCCGCCCACGAATGGACCGGCCTCATCAGCTATCGGTTGTTCGGATTGACGGATGAGCTGCTGCCCAGCGCTTGAAGCGGGTCCTAGTAAGCCCGTTCAATGATGCGGCTGCGTACATTCCCCGTGGTCTGCCAATACTTCAATGACGCGGCATTCGGAAACGCGGCCGTGGCGGCAACCCTCCACCATGCGGGCCAGCTCACGTTTGAGAGCCTTCAGGCTGCGGATGCGTTGATCGACTTCGGTCAGGCGCGCTTTGGCGATGGCGTCGGCGGAGGCGCAGGACTGTGAGGTGTCGTCCTGTAGCGTCAGCAGCGCGCGGATGGCCTCGATGTCGAAACCAAGTTCTCGCGCGTGCCGGATGAAGCCGAGACGGCGCAGGTCGCTGGCGGCATAGAGGCGGCGGTTGCCGTCTGTCCGCGACAAAGCCGGCAAAAGCCTGATCTGCTCGTAGTAGCGGATGGTTGGACAAGCCCGAGGATGACAAACGGGGGAGCAAGAAGCATCGTACTGACGATTTCGCTCACCCCAATCCGAACCTGCGGGTGAACCAAGTCTTCATGAGGTGCGTCAGGGTGGCGTAACCCAGGAGGATGACGCCGAGCGGCAGCCAGTAGGCCGCCGGCAGCGGGACAAAGCCGAGCGTCGTGCCAAGCCAGCTGAACGGCAGGATGACGCCGATGACGGCGATGACGAGGCTGGTTGCGATCACCGCGCCGCTGGCCCGGCTTTCCAGGAACGGCACCTTCGCAGTACGGATGATATGAATGATAAGGGTCTGTGTCAGCAGGCTCTCGACGAACCAGCCAGTCTGGAACAGCGCCGGCTTGTCCCAGGCGTGGAACACCGTCAGCAGCAGGAAGAATGTGCCATAGTCGAAGATTGAACTGATCGGCCCGATCAAGAGCACGAACTTGGCGATATTGCCGATGTCCCACCGTCTGGGTACGGCCAGATACTCGGCATCGACGTTGTCGGTCGGAATCGCCGTTTGCGAGATGTCATAGAGAAGGTTGTTGGTCAGCACCTGGATCGGCGCCATTGGCAGGAACGGCAGGAAGATGCTGGCGCCGATGACGCTGAACATATTGCCAAAGCTGGAGCTGGCGCCCATCTTGATGTATTTCGTGATGTTGCCGAAGACCTTGCGTCCCTCGAGCACGCCATCGCCGAGCACCTCCAGGCTCTTTTCCAAAAGGATGATATCGGCCGTTTCCTTAGCGATATCGACGGCGCTGTCCACCGAAATGCCAACGTCAGCGGCTTTCAGAGCCGGGCCATCATTGATGCCGTCGCCCATGTAACCGACCACGTGACCTTTGCGGTGCAGGGCGTCAACGATCGCGGCCTTTTGGGCCGGAGAGACCTTGGCAAACACCGTGGTCGCCTCGGCCAAGTCCGCCAGCGCCTCGGGCGAGAGCGCGTCGATGTCGTGGCCAAGCACGATCCGATCAACGGGCAATCCGACGTCGCGGCAGATCTTGCGCGAGATGATGTCGTTGTCGCCGGTGAGGATCTTGACCGTAACGCCGCGCGCCTTCAGCGCCGCGATGGCCGGCGCCGCCGTCTCCTTCGGAGGGTCGAGGAAGGCGATGTAACCCAGCAGCGTCAGGTTGGATTCGTCCGCGACGGTATGGGCGACCTGGGCCGGCGGGATTTCCTTGAAGGCGACGGCAACGACGCGAAAGCCATCGGCGTTGAGCTTGGCCGTCGTCGCCTTGGCCTGCGCCAAGTGGCTGTCGTCGAGCGGTTGCACCGCGTCGGCGATGGCGTATCGGGTGCTAATGCTGAATACTTCCTCAACCGCGCCCTTGCAGATGAGGATGTGCGCGTGGTCGCTCCGCTCCAGTACCACCGACATCCGTCGCCGCTCGAAATCGAACGGAATCTCGTCGATCTTCCGGTAGTGCTCGTCTGCCTTCAATGCCTCCTTGAACTCGACATGCTTGAGAATGGCCACGTCGAGCAGGTTCTTCAGCCCCGACTGGTGGAAACTGTTCAGGTAGGCGTATTCCAGGACGCGTTCGGACTCTTTGCCGGCGAGATCGAGGTGGCGCTTGAGGATGATCTGATCCTGCGTCAGCGTGCCGGTTTTATCCGTACACAAAATATCCATGGCGCCGAAGTTCTGGATGGCATTGAGGCGCTTGACGATGACCTTTTTCTTCGACATCGCCAGCGCGCCCTTGGCGAGATTGACGGTCACGATCATCGGCAGCATCTCGGGCGTCAACCCCACTGCCACGGCCACCGCGAACAACAGGGCCTCGAACCAGTTGCCCTTACTGAGGCCGTTGATCAGGAACACGAGCGGGACCATGATGGTGATCAGTCCGACCATCAGCCAGGTATAGCGGGTGATGCCCTTGTCGAAGCTCGTCAGGACGCGTTGCTCAGCGATCGAGCTGGCGACCTGGCCAAAGGCAGTTCGCGCGCCGGTCAACACCACGACACCGCAACCCAGCCCACTGACGACGGCGCTGCCCATGAAACAGATATTGGGTAGATCGAACGGCGACTCGGCGCTACCGGCGTGCGGCTGGGCATTCTTCTCAAGCGGCATCGCCTCGCCGGTCAGGGCCGACTGGTTGACGAACAGATCCTTGGCCGAGATCAGCCTGATATCGGCCGGGATCATGTCGCCGGCCGACAGCATCACAATGTCGCCGGGCACGACCTGCGCTATCGGCACATCGTCGTGGCCTGACGTGCCGGCACCGCCCCTGCGGCGCACGGTTGCCTTGTTCTGCACCATCCGCCGCAGAGCGTCAGCAGCCTTGGTCGAGCGATGCTCCTGATAGAACCCCAGGGAGATGCTGAGCACGACCATAACGGCAATCACGACGGCAGCCCTTTGATCGCCGAGGATGTAGGACGTCGCGGCGAGCATCAGCAAGAGGAGGTTCAAGGGATTGATCGAGCGGCTGATGATCTCGCCAAGGATCGTATGCCGCACTTCGTGCGCCACCTCGTTCGGGCCCACCGAGCGTAGCCGCGTCGCAGCCTCCACTGCCGTCAGGCCCTCCGCCGAGCTCCCGAGCCGTTTCAGCGCTTCTTCAGGCGAGCAACTCGCCACCCCGGCCAGAGTGACACCGCTGGCGGCCGAGCCGGCCGTGCGGGCACCGGTCTGGGGCCAAAGCCAGCCGGTGATGGATGTGCGCAAACCAATGAGGGCAGATCGGTCCATGTGGGCAATCCTCGATGCTGAAGCGTCGTTCGGCCTAAGGTTTCGACTTTGGCTCCAGCATGCCAACACTGGACGCGAAACAACGTCCACTACGCGGTTTTGTACCGAAACAGCCAAGCTGCGGCCGAGAGCGTCACCATCGCGATCAAGGCCAGCGGCCAGAGGTGCGCCATGACCACGTCAACCGGCAGATCCTTCAGGAACAGGCCCTTTGAGATGACGACGAAATGCCGGATCGGGTTGGCGAGCGTTACCGTCTGGAGCCAATCCGGCATGTTGGCGATCGGCGTGGCGTAACCCGACAGCAGAATGGCCGGAGCCAGAAACATGAACACTCCGATGATGGCCTGTTGCTGAGTGTCCGATAACGCTGAGATGAAAAGCCCGACGCCGATGATCGAAAGCAGATATACGATCATGGCGGCAACGAGCAGGAACATTGATCCTTGCATGGGTATGCCAAGCCCATACATTGCGATCAGCATCACGGTCATGCCCAGCGTCGTGGCGATAGCCAAGGCGGAAAGGGCTTTGCCAATCAGGATTTCGGTTGACGTCAACGGCGAGACCAGCAGCTGTTCGAATGAGCCGAGTTCGCGTTCGCGGGCGACCGACAGCCCCGACACCATCATTCCGAACGCCGCGATTATGACCACGAACAGGCCGGGCACCGTGGACCAGAGGGTGTCAGAGTTGGGATTGAACCAGGTCCGTGCAACCACCACGCTCGGTGGCCCTCGACCCTGGCCGAGCTGGGCCAATTCAGTGTTGACGCGATTGACGATCTCACTGGCATAGCCCTGGATGATCTGAGCCGCATTTGACCGCCGGCCATCCAGGAGCAGTTGAATCTGCGCCGGCTCTCCAGCGTGCAGCCGGCGCGAAAAATCCGAACTGATATAGAGGACGGCAGGGGCTACGCCGGCAGCAATGATAGGTGCGATTTCGGCAGCGCCGTTCAGACGGATAACCCGCGAAAATTGCGGCGAGCCTTCGAACCTTGAGATCAGCTCGCCGGACAGCGCCGTGTGGTCCTGGTCGAGTACGGCCAACGGTACGTTCTTTACCTCCTGCGTTGCCGCAAAGGAGAAGATCAGCAATTCGATGATCGGAGCGAAGATCAGCAGGTAGCGATTAGATTTGTCGCGCCAGTTGGCGAGCAGTTCCTTGACGAAGAGAGGCCAAATGCGGACGAACATCGATCAATCCAATCTTGTCTTCGTTATCAGGGCCGTGGCGACGAGGTAGACCGAGGCGATCACCGCCATGCCCGCCAGGTTCGGCCAAATGACCGACCATACGTCACCGGCCAGGAAACTTGTTTGCAGCACCGAAACGAAGTAGCGGGCCGGGATTGCATAGGACGCGATCTGCAATGGAAACGGCATGCCGGCGATTTCGAACACGAAGCCCGACAGGAAGAAGCTCGGCAGGAACGCAGAAACCATCGTTCCCTGGGCAGCGACAAGCTGGTTCCGGGTCGCCGTCGAGATCAGCAGCCCCTGGCCGAGCGCTGTCATGAGGAACATGGCCGATGTCAGCGACAGCACCGCGAACGATCCACGGAAGGGAACGCCGAACAGGAAGATCGCTGTGCCGGTCGCCAGCGTCATCGTGATCATGCCAAGGACGAAATAGGGGATGAGCTTTGCCGCCATCAGCTCGACGATTCCGACCGGCGTCGCGAGCAGGGCCTCCATGGTTCCGCGTTCCCATTCGCGTGCGACCACGAGCGCGGTCAGCAGCGAGCCGATCAGCATCAGGATGATCGCGATCGAGCCTGGCACTAGGTAGTGATGACTGGAGATCTCGGGGTTGAACCAGACGCGCGGCTCTATGGTCATTGGCAGGTGCGGATGGTCACCCCTTGTGGCGGCCTCTTGCATCAGCCAGTTGGCCCAGACGCCTTGCAGGTAGTTGCGCACCAGCGTCGCCTTATTGGCGTCACTGCCGTCCACGATGACCTGGATGGGCGCTTGGTCGCCGCGCAAGGTCTCGGCCGAAAATCCGGCCGCCAGCACGACGATGCCGTCGATGCGACCGGCGACAAGATCACGTTCGAAACCTCGCCGGTCGCGCGCCGTGCGCGTGGAGTACAGCGGCGAACTGGTCAGCGAGGTGGTGAAGCTTGCCGCTTCGGGCGTCGCTGCCTCGATCACCAGACCGATCTCGATCCGGCGCGCATCGAAGGAAACGCCATAGCCGAACAAAAACAGCAGCGTCATGGGCAGGATGACCGCGATGATGAGGGTGCTCGGGTCGCGCATGATCTGGCGCGTTTCCTTGCGGATCAGCGCGGCGATGCGGCGCAGGCGATTTTGCCAGGCAACCTGCGGCGCGCTCATGCGGCCACCTTTTTGTCGTCGGCCTCGACCAAAGCGATGAAGGCATCCTCAAGCGTTGGATCTGCCCGCTCTGACGTGCGTACGCTGCCTTTCAGATCGTCCGGCGACCCCGTCGCGATCACGCGCCCGCGATAGACCAGGGCGATGCGATCGCAATACTCGGCCTCGTCGAGGAAATGGGTGGTGACCATGACCGTCACGCCGCCCGCCACCAGCGCATTGATGTGGGCCCAGAATTCCCGCCGCGTGAGCGGATCGACGCCCGAAGTCGGCTCGTCAAGAAAGAGCACCGGAGGATCGTGCATGATGGCGCACGAGAGCGCCAAGCGCTGTTTGAAACCGGCAGGCAACGTTCCAGAGGTTGTGTCCAAGTAGCGCTTGAGCCCAAAGGCCTCCGTCACCCGTTCAGCGGCGTCACGACGCTGCGCTCCTGTCAGGCCGTAGACGCCGGCGAAAAAGGCGAGATTCTGGGCGACGCTCAGGTTTCCGTAGAGCGAGAATTTCTGCGCCATGTAGCCGATGCGGTTGCGTGCCGCTGAGGTTTGCGCCACCACGTCGAGGCCGGCGACTACCGCTTGGCCCGACGTCGGGCGAACCAAGCCGCAGAGCATCTTGAAGGTCGTCGACTTGCCGGCGCCGTTCGGGCCCAACAGGCCAAAGATCTCGCCCTTGCCAATCGAGAACGAGATCCGGTCGGCAGCCGTGAACGACCCGTAACGGCGGGTCAGGTCCTTGGCGACGATAACGGGTTCGGTGGATCGAGTGCTGTCTGCCGCCTTGGCCAGGCGCGACACTGGCGGGTTCTTGCCACCCAAAAGATTGATGAACGCATCCTCGAAGCGTGGTGGCGCCGCCACGATCTCGAGACCTGCGGTATTTGAGAGGTCCTGCGGCGACGGAGCGTTTGCGCCTTGCGCGAGCACGATGCGGACGTTCGATCCCTGGATCACCGCATCTATGATGCCGGGTCGCTTGGCTGCTGCCGCGAGCACGGCCCTGCGGGTCGCACCGGCATTGCGGACGTGAAAGCTGCGGCCGGTCATGCCCTTGGTAAGGTCCGCAGGCGCCCCTTGGTAGATCAGCTTGCCGTCGTTCAGAAGCAGCACGCGTTCGCATCGCTCGGCCTCGTCGAGGTAGGCGGTGCTCCAGACGATGCCGATGCCATCGCCCGCGAGCGTCTGGATCAGGCGCCAGAGGTCGCGGCGCGAAATCGGATCGACGCCGACGCTTGGCTCATCGAGCAGCAGCAGGCGCGGCGGCTTGACGAGGGCGCAGGCGAGACCAAGCTTCTGCTTCATGCCGCCGGATAGCGCGCCGGCAAGGCGGCCCTGGAACGCCGCCAGGCCGGTGAGCGTGAACAGGCGCTCGAATGTGGATGCCCGCGGTTGTCCAGTAACGCCGCGCAAATCAGCGTAGAGCGTCAGATTTTCAAACACCGTCAGGTCTTCATACAGTCCGAAACGCTGCGGCATGTAAGCGACGGCTTCGCGTAGGTCGCGCGGTTGCAAGATGGGATCGAGATCGCAGACCGCAAGTTTTCCAGAATCCGGCTTGAGCAGTCCCAGCATCAGGCGCAACAACGTCGTTTTGCCGGCCCCGTCAGGTCCGGCAAGTGCGGTGATCCCGCCGCTCGCAATGGTTGTCGTAAGGTCTGCGACCGCCGGAGGTCCGCTGCCGAACCGCTTCGATACACCTTCGAGCCGGACCAACGTTTCGCTCATGGGCTATCTCGTGACGGTCGACGTGATCGAGACCGGCATGCCCTGCAAGAGGCCGGCCGTATCGCCGTCCACGACGACGCGAACGCGATAGACGAGGCTGGTGCGCAACTCCTTGGTTTCGACGGATTTCGGCGTGAACTCGGCGACCGGGGAGATGAAACCGATCTGTCCCCGGTAGTTTTTGCCCGCGTCGGTTCTGACGTCGACGGCAAGGCCAGGACGGATGGCGCCGAGGTCGGGCTCGGCGACATAGGTGCGCACCCACACGGGCGAGGCGATGGTAACGGCATAAACCGTCTCGCCAGCGGCAACGATGGCGCCGGGCTCGCGAACGCGCGTCAACACCACGCCCTCGCCAGGAGCGATCAAATCGGCATCGACCAGCCTGCGCTCAGCCTGCGCGAGGGCCGCGTTCTCGCCCTCCAGCTGAGCTTTCGCTACGTCAATGTCTTCGCTGCGCGGTCCGATCTCTACGAGCTTCAGGGTCTCTTGCGCCGACGTCAGAGCTGCCTGCGCCTGCCCAGATGCTGAGGTCGCTTCATCGTGCTTCTGGTGCGCGGTAACGCCCCGATCAGCTAGGTCCTGTTGACGTTTGAGCGTCGCCTGCGCCAGCCCCGCCGCGGCCTCACGCTCGGTGGCGACCGCGCGGGCCTGGGCAATCTCCCCAGGCCGGCTGCCATTCTGGAGGCGGTTGACCACTGCGGTCTGGACCGCGACGCGTGCGCGACCGATCCTCAATTCATCAGCGAAGTAGGACCTGTCGAGCGACGCAATAACCTTGCCGGCCTCGACTTTGTCGCCTTCATCGACTTTCATCTCAGCGATGCGCCCGGCAACTTTAAAGGCCAGATTGACTTGCCTGACATCGACATTGCCCTGCAGGACGATCAAGGAGCTGTCCTTGGACCGGAATCCGGACAAGACGAACCACGTGGCTATTGCCAGCGCAAGAACAGTGATCCCGAGTCCGATCCATGTTCTTGAACCAAACCGCTTTAAGTCCATGGTCTTATACTCCGGCAACAATCGATATCACTTCGCGAGCATCCCATTGCTGATCGCTTCTTCATGAAAGTTGAAGACAATCTGCGGGTCGGGGAGATTGGCTTGGCGATCCTTGCCCTTGAATTCCAACCGGGTCAGCAGGTCGCGGATGACGTTGATCCGCGCCTGTGGCTTGTTGTCGGCCCGCACGATCGTCCAGGGCGCCACCATCGAGTGCGTGCGCGCCAGCATTTCGTTGCGCGCGGCGCTGTAGTCCTCCCAATGCTTCACGGCCACCGCGTCGATGGGCTCACCTTCCATTGGCTCAAGGGATCGTCGCGACGCTCCTTGAGACGCTTCTTCTGCTCGTCTTTCGAGATATCGAGGTAGTATTTCACCAATGTAACGCCGCAATGTATCAGGAGCTCTTCAAAGATCGGGGCTTTTCAGAAACGTGACCTACTCTTCTTTGGAGCAGAAGCCGCAGCCTTTTCGTCACTTTTGTCGTGCTGGTCTTGCTTTGCACCGCCTTTCGAACATTGCCGGGAGCCTTACTTTGAGTTCATCGGTTGGCAGACGTTCTGATTGTTCGTCGTTCGATGGAGAACATGACCAGGCTGCTCGCCCATAGCAGCGCCAGAGCGAGCAGAGCCCATTTGAAATCCGAACTGATGACGAAGTTCACGACCGTCATCCAGCCGATGGACGCAGCCCCGCCGATGAGAACGCCGGTGGCTGCCTGCCATCGATGCTCCCGGTACGCAGTGGCGCCAAGCGTGATGGCGAATATGCCCGTTGCCAGAATGTATCCGCCCATCACTTGAAACACACGGGCAAGCCACGTCTCAAGCTGCGGCCTGACGGCATCGAGTTGGGCGGCGGGTAACGCCATGTAACGCACGTCCTCGGGCAACAGCGATGGGCGAACGAGAATGAAGTAGAGCCCCACAATCGAGAGCGCGGCTCCGGCCACGATCAACAGTATTGACGAGAACGGCCAGGCTGTGCCGGTCGGGCGCATGCAGAAGCTCTATTCGTTGTTGGTTTGCGGCCAAATCGCAGCGAGTCGTGCTGTCCCTTTGGCTTTGTCCGAAGCCTCTGGATGAAGCAGCGTTGCGATCTCGGAACTTTGTCCCCGTGCCTCGGCAAGGCGTCAGGCGCGTGCGTGACGCGCCTGCCTGACACGGGTTCTCTCGCCGTCGACTTGCCTGGTCCAGTTGGTCAGTCGCCAAACACCCAGCCAGCGAGGTTGTAGCAGTGAGCTATGATCGCGCCCGTGATGCCGCCAACGACAAATGCGGTTAGCCCACCGATCAAGAGTGTTTGCACCGGTTCCATCGGCAGTGTCGTGAACAAGCCGACAAACGCATGGCTGAACACGATTGGTGTTCCCAACAACACGCCGAACCAGCACAGCACGAAAAGTATCAGCGTCGAGAACGCGCCGGTCGATGCGGTGCGAACATAGCCAAGCGTCGCGGGCGACGACATGTGCGTGACTTGTGTCATTTCAATCTCCTGTTAAAGAACTTGCGGACTCCACTGGCTCAGCACAGACCGCACGGCCATTGCTGACCGTGCGTTCCAATCGCGATCATGCGGCCTCGGCGTGAACATGATCGGCCGGCAGCTTCGCCATGTCCTTCATGTCCTCATGCACATCGAGACTGGCTGGCTGCATCGCTGCGAGAATGGACTTGGCCCGCGCCATTTCCTCAACCGGACCGTGCGCCACAATCAGGAACCCATCAGCCTTCAGAGCTTCCTCGTACTGGATCACGCTGTCCTTGGGGATGCCAAGGCCGTACAAGGCGGCGCCAAGAGCGCTCAGTCCGCCAACGACGACCGCGCCCTCGACCGCCGCGAACACCATGGCCGCCAGATGTCCGAGCACGATGACCGGACCGACAACCGGAATGGTCATGTAAAGGCCGCCGAAGAAGAGGCCCCATAGCCCACCCCACATGGCGCCGTTCTGACCCCAGAATTTGACGCTTTCGCCGGTATTGTAGAAGCCGATAACTTTTTCTTCGGTGTGGTAGCCCTTTCCGACAATACTGAAATGCTTGATGTCTAGGCCTTCCGTAGCAAGTTTACGAACAGCGGCTTCTGCCTCACGATGGTGTTTGAAAACAGCAACGACGGCGTCGTTATGTGTCATGGTACATTTCCTTTTTTAGTGGAGGTTCAGGCAATAGGCCGGCCTGTTGCGGTAGAACTGGCTGATTTCAGCATGTTGCTTTCACCACCTGCATCGCCGACAGTGGTGAGTGGTAACAGGAGCAATTTCGGCAACCCCAGGCTCAGCAGGACTCCCGTGGCCGTGAGCAAGGTCACGAGCAGGAACGAGGCGTTGGGGAGCCACGCCACATCGAACAACACTCCGCCAGCCGCCGAACCGATCGCCGCGCCGAGACTGGCCGCGGACGTTTGTTTACCCAACTCGGCGCCTTGCGCCCGTCCCGCCTTGCTCGAGATCCAGTAGGTTAGGATTGGCGAGAGAACCCCGGCGCTTGCGGCGACTGCGCCAACCGCCGCGAGCATGAGTGTGAAGTCCGATGCGCGGGGTACAAGGAATAATGCGGCAGCCAGGATGGCGAAGGCGGGGGCGATGAACCAGCGCGTGGTTTCAGGTTCGATCCAAGGCGAAAAGACGGCGGCCTGTACGACTAGCATCACAAGGCTGCACTCGGTGAACATGATGGCGATCTGGTATTGCGACAGTCCGAGATCCTGCTTGCCACGTAACGCCAATCCAACTTCGAATACGCCAATGCCCGCCGAAACGATGAACGACAGCGACAGCAACCTAGGGACCAGCCATCCGATGGCCTCCAAGTTGCTTGAGTTCTCTTTTGAAATGGCGCGGCTGGGCGTGGTTTCCGGTACTGTCATCATGACGGCCGCCGCGACCATGACAGCCAGAATTGCCGTCGCCACCAGCGGCACCGCCAGCGCGCCCGCTGCACTGGGGAATGGCAGCACACTGATAGCTCCTCGTGATAGCGAGACGCCCAACATCGGCCCAAGCAGGAAGCCGCTGATGCCCGCGATACTGACGAATGTAAGCCGCCGCGCCCGCGCCGCTTCGGTTGTGGCGAGATCGCCAATCACGGCCAGCGCGACCGGCGTCACAGCGGCCGCGAACATCCCGCTCAAAAAGCGCTCGACATAGACTGCGGCAAGATTCTCAATCATCGAGAAGGTCACCATTGTCCCACTGAACCCGATCAACCCGATGAGCAGAATGATCCGGCGCCCGAAGCGGTCGGACAGATGTCCCCAAACCGGTGCGAACAAAAACAATGACAGCATGTAGAGGCCGGTCAGCAGCCCGGTAGAGCGCGAGATTTGCGCCGCATCACCAGCCGGCCCGAGCAGCCGCTCGATCAGATATGGCAGCAGCGGCAGGAGGATGCCAAAGCCCATGGATACGGTGAACACAGAAGCCATCAGGGCGATCATTGTGCTCAACGGAACGCCTGCGGCGACGGTGCGATCATTCATAATGTCGCGATCCCTGACGTGCTCGATCCGATTGCTGGCCCAGCATGATTTCCATCCTGGTCACGCTCGTTCCCGGAAATGAGTTGCCGCATCCGTCGTCATGCGCTGTGTGCACCAGCGGGCGTAGGTGGCGCCCAACACGCGGCCGAGCCAATAGGACACAGGACCGTCCGGGCACGCATAGTCGATGAACACGCGCAGATGCGAAGATTGGGCACTTGGTGTGATCTCGAAGCCCATTTGGTAGGAGCCGATGACCACGAGTTGCGGCTTGCCTATCGTCGTCCAAACCTTGCGTAAGGGAGGGTTGCGTTCGGTGACAATTTCCTCGACCGACAGCGGGATGCCCAGCACGCGGCCATGCAGGCTGATTTTCGCTCCCTCTGCGCGCCCCGCGGCAGCGTCGAATTCAAGCGTCATCACTGATCCGGCCATCATCCAGGACGGCTTTGTCATGTGCGTCGACAGGCGGCTGTGATCGTCCAATAATGCGAACACAGCGTCCGCTGGCGCGTTCACATCGACGTCACTTTCGAAGTGGAACGGCGGCGCTGGATTGGCGTCGGCCATTGTGCTCGCGGGTATTCCGTTTGATGCGGTGCGGTTGATCATAGCGTGGCCACCTTGGGCGGGTCTGGCCGCTGGTGCAATTTCCAGACAAAATTGCATTCACGCTTGCCATCGGCAATCCGTCCCCCAAGCAGGCCACGATCAAACGTCATTTCGTCTGGCAAGTAGGAATTGAACATCGCATTGTCGATCTGGCAGACAATCGGCGTTATCTCCGGGATGCCCATAGCG
>JANLQJ010000117.1:0-27651 GCA_031367715.1 Hyphomicrobiaceae bacterium
TGGATCAACGACTTGGCGCAGCGTTTCGCACCTTCCTGGCGATGCGCTGGCCATTTCGTTCGGTATCGTTCCCGAGACGTGACACGCCATCTATTTGATTTTACGCTTCGTGTTCATGTTTGTTTCCATAATATATATTATGCGAATTGGATCGCAACTAAACCGAGAGACAACCGATATCCCCGGTTGGACAAAATTACATCTTGTTAAGGGAGGCGGGCTGAGCCGCCCCCCTGTCGCCTACGTTCGGCACGCAAGTTGCTCCTTACCCTGCCGAAGCCGCCACCGGTCGGCTGCACTCATCACGGAGAACGACACCATGGTACTCAGGACTATTATCAACGGAACTGCGGCTGCCAATTCGCTGTTTGGAACCAATGGCGCTGACGCGATCAATGGCCTAGGTGGCAACGACTTCATCTATGCTCTCGATGGCGACGATTTTGTCTATGGCGGTATCGGCAACGACCAGTTGCATGGCGATACCGGCAATGACCGGGTCTACGGTGGCGCCGGCAATGATTGGTTGACCGGCGACGAAGGCAACGACGTACTGATTGGCGGGGCGGGCAGCAACTTCCTGCAGGGTGGCAACGGCAACGACACCATGCTGGCAGGGTCCGGAGCCGATGTCTTCAACGGTGACGATGGCATCGATACCGCGAGTTTTGTTGGTCACAGCGCGATCAGAGTGGCGCTCGGTGAGGGTGGAGCCGCCGCCAACGTTTTTTCGAACACACAGCCGGTCGTGGTACTGCACGACGTCGAGAACGTCATTGGCTCGGGCTTTGCCGACATCATCACGGGCAATTCTGGGAACAACCGTCTGGCCGGCGGCGCAGGACTGGACCTCCTGTTTGGCGGCGATGGTGCCGATGCTCTGTTCGGCGACAACGGCACAGACTTTCTAACTGGCGGTGCGGGCGCTGATACGCTCACTGGCGGTCTTGGACTCGACGTCTTCGATGTCATGCGCGCTGATGTTTCCGACCGCAGCGGCACGTCCCTGGGTCGCGACCTGATCACCGATTTCAAACTTGCCGATAGACTCAACTTCGCTGGCTTCGACCTCGACGATCCCGACTTCACTGTCGCCAGCAGGGTCATCGCCACCAACAGCGCCGCGGGCACGACCATCTCGGTTCATCTGTTCGAGGCTGGTGCGGACATCGGCACCGTCGAAGTGGCCCTGCTCGCCGGTGTCCACTATGCCTCGATCAATGCCATGATTGCGGCTGGCGTGATCCTGTAGTCGCGGGACCAAGGATCCCGACGACGGACTATGCCTTGCCTTGGGCGCGGGCTACAACCTGATTCAAAACTGGTTGTGGTCCACCCAAGGTTTCCGCATGCCCGAGACACCACGCAAGACACTTCCCGACCTCGTTGCCGTTATGGCAGCGTTGCGCACGCCCGTCACCGGCTGCCCGTGGGACCTGGAGCAGGACTTCTCGACCATCGCGCCGTATACGATCGAAGAGGCCTATGAGGTCGCTGACGCCATCGAGCGGGCTGACCTGCCACACCTCAAGGAGGAGCTGGGCGATCTGCTGCTGCAAGTTGTCTATCACGCGCAACTGGCTGCCGAGCAGGGTGCCTTTGTCATCGACGACGTGATCGATGGCGTCACGTGCAAGATGATCCGCCGGCATCCGCATGTGTTTGGCGATGCAGCGGCCCGCTCGGCGGGGGCGGCCAAGGGGTTTTGGGAAAAGATCAAGGCCGAGGAGAAGGCGGCTCGCGATACCTCCGGCCGACCCAAAGGCGTCCTTGCCGATATTCCTGTGGGCATGCCGGCCCTGACGCGCGCCGTCAAGTTGCAGAGCAAAGCTGCCAAGGTCGGGTTCGACTGGCCGTCGATGGCCCCCGTCCTTGCCAAGATCCGCGAAGAGATCGGTGAGCTGGAGGAGGTCATCGGCGGCACGGATCGGGGCCGCATCGAAGACGAGTACGGCGACCTCCTGTTCGTCATGGCCAATCTGGCGCGGCACCTGGAGATCGATCCCGAGGCAGCCTTGCGCGCGACCAACGCCAAGTTCACTCGCCGCTTCGAGCACATCGAAGCGAGGCTCGCCGCTCTCGGCAAGACGCCAACCCAGTCCGATCTCGACGAGATGGACCAGCTGTGGAACGAGGCCAAGGCGGCAGAAAGAAAGGTTTAAACCGGAGCACTGCGCACATGCTCAGGCCGCACGCCGATGCCGATCAGGCGCGCCGGAACTGTTCGCATCCCGGGAATCTTGAGCAAGGTCCGCAACAGCCAGGGCGCTCGCAGCGGTTTGTCGGACTGCAATGTCGGCCGAATGATCCGGTTCTGGACCATGAGTTGCATGGCCTGCGTTGCCCGCGTCGGCCACATGCGGCGCTGCTGCACAGCGTCCAGATGGCGCTCGCCTAGCGTGCCATCGCGCAGCGGCGCAGCGATGAGGTTCGCCGCCGCCACCGCATCCTGGATCGCCAGATTGATGCCGACGCCGCCGACCGGCGACATCGCATGCGCCGCGTCGCCGATCATCAGCAAGCCGGGGCGGTGCCAGATGCGCAACCGGTCGACGTTCACCGACAACGGCTTAACGTCGTCCCAGGTCTTGATCTCGGCCGAGCGCCCATCGCGCGCGAACGGCAGGACCTTCTCGATGCCGGCACGCAAAGCCTCCAGGCCCTTGGCACGAACGGCCTCGCCGGTTCCCTTGGGGATAACGAAGGCACATTGCCAGTAGCTGCCGCGGTTGATGCTGACAACGATCTGGCCGCGATCGAAACGGCCCGTGCTTTCGTCGCTGTCGGTGGGCTGGCGCGTTAGGCGGAACCAAAGGACGTCCATCGGCGCGCCGAGATCTTGCACGCTAAGGCCAGCCGCGTCCCGAATGGTCGAATGCCGACCATCGGCGCCGACCGTAAGCCTGGCGCGGATTTCCGATGGCCCCAATGGCGTATTCATACGCACGCCGACGACTACGCCACGCTCTTCGATCAGCGTTTCGGCCGTCGCGCTCATCTCCAACCGGAAACTCGGATAGGCGTTGGCGTGGCTGGCCAGGAACGCCAGGAAATCCCATTGCGGCATCATGGCGATGAAGGGTGCATGCACGGGAAGGCGGCCGAAGTCAGCCAGGCGCAGCCGGTCCTCGCCGAACTGGCCCGAGATGTGATCGACTTTCTGATGCGGTTGCTTGAGGAAGTCCTCAAGGATGCCAAGCTCGTGCAACACTTCCATGGTTGAGGGATGGATGGTGTCGCCACGGAAATCGCGGAAAAAGTCGGCATGCTTTTCGAGCACAACCACGCCGACCCCGGCCCGTGCCAACAGCAGGCCTAGCATCATCCCCGCAGGGCCGCCGCCCACGATACAGCACGTGGTGTCGATGTCTTGCATATGGTCAACTCGACAGAATATGTGCCCCCTTAGGCCCGATCGCGGCCAGCCGCGCATCCAACCGGCCACGCCGCGTCGCATCGATGCGTAGGCTGATCTGCAGCCGGCCTTCATCGTTCATCTGGCGGTCCAGCACCTCGGCATTCTCATACAGCCAGTTGACGAAGGCTCCTTGCCCCGGATCAACATCGAGCTTCAGAGTACGGTCGCGAATGCTGATGCGGGCATCGATGGCCACCAGCAACGCCTCGATGCCCTCGCCGGTCACCGACGAAACGACATGCGCACCGACCGGCTCGCGCTCGGCCCGATGCCGCAGTTCGTCGCGCCGTTCGGCTGGCAGCAGATCGGCCTTATTCCAGACTTCCAGGATCGGGCAGTCCGGCCCCTCGATGGCAATGCCCAACCCGGTCAACACTTTCAAAACATCGGCGCGCTGGGCCTCGCTCTCATCGGCGGCCATATCGCGCACATGCAGGATGATGTCGGCCTCGAGCACCTCTTCCAGGGTGGCGCGGAAGGCTGCGATCAGCATGGTCGGTAGCTCAGAGATGAAGCCGACGGTATCGGCCAGGATCAGTTTGCGGCCGGAGGCGAGCTTGACCTCGCGCATGGTCGGATCGAGCGTGGCGAACAGCAGGTCCTTGGCAAACACGCCAGCGCCGGTCAGCTTGTTGAACAGCGTCGACTTGCCGGCATTGGTGTAACCGACCAGCGCGACCACCGGATAGGGCACCTGGCGCCGGCCGCCACGATGCAACTCGCGCGTGCGCTTGACCTTTTCGAGATCGACCTTGATGGCATCGATGGTGTCCTGCAGCATGCGCTTGTCGAGTTCCATCTGCGTTTCGCCGGGGCCGCCGAGGAAACCAGCACCGCCGCGCTGGCGCTCAAGATGGGTCCAGGCGCGCACCAGACGGCTTTTTGCATAGGTAAGGTTGGCCAGCTCCACCTGCAGCTTGCCTTCTGCGGTGCGGGCCCGCTTGCCGAAAATTTCCAGAATCAGGCCGGTGCGGTCCACTACCTTGGCGCCGATTGCCTTTTCCAGGTTGCGCTGTTGCGCCGGGCTCAGCGGATAGTCGATGATGACAAGCTCGATATGTTCACTTTCGACCAACCGCTTGATCTCTGCGACCTTGCCGCTGCCGATGAGCGTTGCCGGCTGAATGGCCCTGAGCGGAGCCAGCCCCTCAGCCACCACCTCAAGATCGATGGCCGCGGCAAGGCCCAACGCTTCAGCTAGGCGAGCCGCTGGCGAGTGAACGGCGCCAAGTTGCGCCGCCTTGACCGACGCGGGATGCCCGGGCGACAGCACCGGTACGAATACCGCCGCCCGTCCGCTCGATTTCGACGCGGTCAGCCGCGTATCGACATGGTCTTGCAGCTTGCCAGCTTCGGCGTCACTGTCGCTATCCGTCGTTCCGTTGTCTCGTCCGGTCACACGTTCGCCTCAGCTGTCGCCGGGCTCGTGCTCCTGGAGATTGATCGGGGCGCCCGGCATGATGGTGGATATGGCGTGCTTGTAGACCAGTTGCGCGTGCCCGTCACGCCGCAGCAGCACGCAGAAATTGTCGAACCAGGTGACGACGCCTTGCAGCTTGACGCCGTTGACCAGAAAAATCGTCAGCGAAATCTTGTTCTTGCGTACGTGGTTGAGGAAGGTATCCTGGAGGCTTTGCGCCTTTTCTGCAGCCATTTTTCACGTCCGTTCTTGGTTCTGATGCTCTTTTTCCGCATTCTTCTTCGTGGCAGCTCAACTCAAGAAATTCGTCAACTGGGTAGAGATATCTGGGGAAAGTAACGCACTTGCATGCATACGGCCAATAGCAATCTTGTTGGCCCGGGCACTAAAATGACGTTGCCCACGCCAGTTGGGGCAATCGCGCGCCCCGAATGAGGTGAGGCTGGCCGAGAGTCAGGCTGCCGCTTTGGCCGCTGCAAGCACCAAGTTACGCAAGCGTAAGGTTATTTCGCCGGGCATACCGTTGCCCACCGGCTTGCCGTCGATCGAGGTTACCGGCATGACGAACGTGGTGGCGCTGGTCACGAACGCGGCGCGGGCACCTTGCGCCTCAACCACCGTGAACGGGCGCTCGACGATCTTCATTTTCTCGCGGGCTGCAAGCGCGAGCAGCACCGTGCGCGTCACGCCGCGCAGAACGCCACTATCGGCCGAGCGCGTGACGATCTCGCCGTTGGTGGTGATAATCCAGGCGTTGCTCGATGCGCCCTCGGTGACGAAGCCTTCGCCATCGACCATCCAGGCTTCCTTGGCGCCGTAGGCGCGGGCTTCCTCCTTGGCCAGCACGGGCGCCAGGAGTTGTACCGACTTGATGTCGACACGGCTCCAGCGGATGTCCGGCGTCGTCACCACGGCGATACCGCTCTGGGCCTGGGCATTGCCTTTTTCAAGCGGCAGATGACGGGCAAGGCAGACCACAGTGCGCGGCGTGTGCGCTGGCGGGAACACGAAGTCCCGGCGGGCAACCCCGCGGCTCACCTGCAGATAGATCATGCCCTCGTTGACCCGGTTGCGCCGCACCGTTTCGCGCAACACATGCGACAGCGCCGAGCGATGCATCGGCTCGGGCATTTCCAATTCGTCGAGCGAGCGCTCCAGCCGGTCGAGATGCGGCGCCTCGTCGATGATCCGCCCGCCGATCACTGGGCAGACCTCGTAGACGGCATCGCCGAACAGGAAACCGCGATCTTCGCAATGGATCTCGGCTTGGTCATAGGGCAGGTAGCGGCCGTTAACATAGACGATACGAGCCATGGGATGTGCCATTCATTGAAGGGGTACAAGGATCGTTGGGTCAAACTCTGCGCGACCCATCGCGACACGAGCACCGTTCGTTTCAGCTTGGGTCGCGCTGAAAAACGTGACCCAGAGCTACGCGTTGCCGCCGTTGCCGCGGTCGGAGGAGTTGACTCCCAGCGTCCTGAGCTTTCGATGCAACGCCGAGCGCTCCATGCCGACGAACTCGGCGGTCTTGGAGATGTTGCCGCCAAAGCGGTTGATCTGCGCGATCAGATAATCGCGCTCGAAGATCTCGCGGGCATCGCGCAGTGGTTTCGACATCAGATGCTCGGAGCCGCCGTTGGCCGCGAAGGGTACGTTCGAGCCGATCTCCTCGGGCAACATTTCGGCCGTGATCACCGAGCCCGGCTCGCCGCCGGCCATGATCAGCAGGCGCTCGATATTGTTGCGCAACTCGCGCACATTGCCTGGCCAGTCATGGGCCTGCAGCACTGCCATGGCGTCGTCGGCGATGGTGCGTGGCGTCAGGCCGGTGGCCGCTGCGATCTGCTGGATGAAGAAGCGCACCAGCTCGGGGATATCGTCGCGACGCTCCGAGAGGCCCGGCACGCGCAACGGCACCACGGCCAGGCGATGATAGAGATCTTCGCGGAACCGCCCTTCGGTGATCAAGGCTTCCAGGTCCCGGCCGCTGGACGAGATGATGCGGACATCGACGCTGACCTTGTTGGCGCCGCCGATGCGCACGAACTTCTGCTCGACCAGCACGCGCAGGATCTTGCCTTGTGTCTCGGCCGGCATATCGGAGACTTCGTCGACAAACAGCGTACCGGTATGGGCAGCTTCCAGCGCCCCGACCTTGCGCGGGCCGCCGAGCCGATCCTCGGTGCCGAACAGCTCTTCTTCGACCGAGTCCGGCGATAGGATGGCCGAGTTCAGCACCACAAACGGGCCATTGGCGCGCGCCGATTTGGTATGCAGCAGGCGCGCCGTCAATTCCTTGCCGCTACCCGAAGGCCCCGTGATCAACACGCGGCTGTTGGTCGGCGCCACCCGGTCGAGGGCCGCGCGTAATTGATTGATGGCGCTCGACTTGCCGATCATCTCGGAACTGACGGTGGAGCGTTCGCGCAGTTCCTTGACCTCGCGCTTGAGGTTGGTCGCCTCCATGGCGCGCTGGCAGACCAGGATCAGCCGGTCCGACTTGAACGGCTTTTCGATATAGTCGTAGGCGCCGCGCCGGATGCCGGTGACGGCGGTTTCGATATTGCCGTGGCCGCTGATCAGGATCACCGGCAGATCGGCGTGCTGTTTCTTGATCAGGTTGAGGACCTCTAGGCCGTCAAGACGGCTGCCCTGCAGCCAGATGTCGAGGATGACCAGCGAGGGCCGCCGCTGCTCGATGGCGGCAAAGCACTCCTCGCTGTCGCGCGCCATGCGCGTGGCAAACCCCTCATCTTCGAGAATGCCGCTGACGAGATCGCGGATGTCGGCTTCATCATCGACGATCAGGATATCGGACGTCATTGCTCACCCCATTTCATCATCATTCGGCCGCTCGCTCGGTTGCCTGCGGCCCAAATTGCGTGGATTTCGGTTCGGACTGCGAGATCGATTGCAGGATCGGCAGCACCATGCGGACCGCCGCGCCGTGCGGGCGTTCCGGCGTCACCGGCGCGTCCTCCAGCAGCAGCGTGCCGCCATGCTGCTCGGTCACCCGATGCACCACGGCAAGGCCGATGCCGGTGCCCTTGGCCCGCGTGGTCATGTAGGGTTCAACCAGCTTGTTGCGGTCCTTCTTGGGCAGACCGCAGCCATTGTCGATCACCGAGACCACAACCCTGGCATTGGAGGTGCTGACGCTGGCCTCGATCTGGCCGTGGTAGTCGGCGGCCTCGCCGGCCTGTTCCTTGGCGGTCTGGATGGCCTCGGTGGCGTTCTTGATCAAGTTGGTCAGCGCTTGGCTCAAAAGCCCGCGATCGCAGAACATGGCCACCGGTTGGGACGGCACCGTCAATTTGAAATCGATGTCGGCACGCGCAAGCTGAAACAGATCGACGGTCTGGCGCACCACTTCGTTGACATCCTGCAGCTCCATCAGCGCCTTGGGCATACGCGCAAAACTGGAGAACTCATCGACCATGCGGCCGAGATCGCCGACCTGGCGGATGATGGTGTCGGTGCATTTGTCGAAGATTTCGCGATCTTCCTTGATGACGTGGCCGTACTTGCGCTTCAGGCGCTCGGCCGAGAGTTGTATCGGCGTCAGCGGGTTCTTGATCTCGTGCGCAATGCGGCGCGCCACATCTGCCCAGGCCGAGGTGCGCTGCGCTGTGACCAGTCCGGTGATGTCGTCGATGGTAACGACAAAGCCGTAGTCGCGGTCGCCGGCATGCTCGCGCGTCACCTGCACGATGAAATGCCGTTCGGCGCCTGAGATGGTGAGATCGACCTGCTCTTGCGTGCGGTCACGCCGCGTCTGAGCCTGTGCCTCCTTCAGCACATGCGCCATCTCGGGAAACACCTCGGCAAACCATTGCCCAGTCAGTTGCTGTGTATCGCGACCGAGCAACTGCAGCGCCGAACGGTTCACCAGATTGATCTTGCCGCCCGCGTCCAAACCGATCACGCCAGCGGTCACGCCAGACAGCACCGCCTCGATGAAGCGGCCGCGTTCGGACAGCTGGCCGTTGGCGTTGACGAGATCATCGCGCTGCTTTTTCAGCTCACTCGTCATGGTGTTGAAAGTGTCGGACAGCTGCGCCATGTCGCCTTCGGAACGGACATAGGGCAGCCGGACATCGAGATTGCCTTGTGAGATCAGTTGTGCGGCACTGATCAGCCGCCGGATCGGACTGACCAGGATGTTGGCAAACCACATGCCGGCCCAGATCGCGGACAACAGCAGCGTCAACGCCAGTTCAATATGCATGAGCCCATAGGCGATCTGCGTGCCCGAGCGCCGCTCCTGCATCTGACGGAACTCGGTCTCGTGCCGTTCGGCTGCGCGCACTTGCTCGATGACCGCGCCGTTCACCTCGCGCACCACATAGAGATAGGCATCGGGCAGACTGACCAGTTTCTGCACCGCCCCGACCTGATCCAACCCGTCATGAGGCGGCACGATCACCACATCGCCGGCGCGCGCCATGGCCATCAGTGGACGCGGCGGCGCAGCGTATTTCAAGGCCAGCGGCGACGCCGACAGCACGTCGCCGAGACCATCGATGACATAGGCGCCGGGCAGGTTGCGCAATTGCGCCTGCTGGAACAGTTGCAGCTGAAACTGCTCCGGGTCAGTGCGATAGAGGCTGGCCCGTTCCTCCATATCGTTGGTCATGGCCACGATATCGGAACGGATGACCTGGCCGTGCTCCTGCAGATAGGCCTGCGCCACCACCAGCGAGTTTATGATGATGTTTTCGGTGCCCTTGGAGAACAGGTGATCGAGGGCGCGGTTTAGCGAGGCACTGGCGAACAGTGCCAGGATGATCGCCGGCAACACGGCGATGACCGAAAACAGGCCGACGATGTTGACATGCAGCCGGGCGCCCGCTGCGTGCCTGAGACGGGCGCGCCACAGCTCCAGCACCTGCAGCGCGATCACCACCAGCATGGCCGTGACCAGAAACAGATCGATCAACAGGATGCTGCGCACCACGAGATTGGTCGGCACGATCGGCGTCAGGCCGGTCAGGATCAGATAGGTGCCAAAGCCCGAGATGAGGGCGAGAACGACGATGATCAGGCCGAGATAGAAGGCAGGGCTGCTGGGCTGCTGCAGGCCGCCATTGAGTTCGGCCGAGGCCGAGCGACGCGGCAACAGCAGGCGGGCCAGTGACTTGACTGCCTCGCGAGCACTCACGACGCCCGGAAAGTCCCAAAAAGTTTGCAGCCATGCGGACAAAGCGGTGATCCGTGTTTGCGACAGCACAGCGTTGGCGTCATTGGGCAAAATCGGTGCCGGCCAACTCCGGAAACCAGCAATCAGTGCCAACTGTGGCAGCACCGACCTATGGCGGCGCCAGATGACACGGCGATTGTTGCAGAAAAGTGACAATTGAGCCGTAACAGGTCCCGCCATCGGCGGTCAAGCCGCAAGCAGCGCTGGCTCAACACGAATATTTTTGGCGTTGATAATTGCCGCAAAATTCGCTCAGCGGCCCTCTCGGCGCAGCGCCGCTTCGAGGCGCTGGGCCAGGCCACGAAGCACATCGCTATCGGGCATGGTGTCGGCAAGGCCAACCGGCGGCTGGCCTTGGACATCGACCAGCGGCACGGGCGGATTGACGATTGTGACGGGGGCAATTGAGTTGGCGGCGGGAGCCGGCGGCGCAGCGTTCGGACGCACGCCAAAGGCCCCGCGCTGCAAACGTGCCAGACCCGCGGCGACCGGAGAAACCGATGCGAGCGTCGAAACCAACGCGTGCTGTCCGGCCACCGGCGCAGCTTTTTCCAGCGGCGGCAGCTGGGCCGGCGCCAACACGTTCGGAGGTGGCGCTAGAGGTGGTCGCTTGGCAGTGTTGCCGGTCGCATCGATGGAACGCCAGCTTGCCGGGCCCATCAGCGCGCTGGGTTGTGACAACGGCAATTCGACGGCGGTGATCACCGGCTGTGTTGGCGGCGCAGACGGAGGCGGCGCGGGGTGCCCGGTCTGGCCGTTGGTCGGGCTGAACATCTGCGGCATTTGCAGTGGCATGACCGGCGGCACTTGGGCCGGCTCATAATGCCTGGCAGCATCCTGCGCGCTCGCCAACAATGCCGCCGAGATGGCCTCGTCATAGTCGATCTGTTCGGAGCCACCTTGAGGGTTGGCGCCGCTGTCATCGGCATAGCCAGCCTGGCCGCCCTCGGATGCCCCGGCGCCGTTGCTTCGAGGACCTGCAGCCCAGACCCCGTCTTTCGCCAACCTCTTCTTGCCTGACTTGCTGGTCCTGCCGGCGTTCTGCGGCTCGGCCCCGGCATCGTCGACCGGGCGCCTGTTGCGCACGAGCAAGCTGCCGCCAAAAATGCCACGGCGCTCGTTGCGCTGTTCGGCCTTGTGCACGACCGACAACAAGTCTGCCAGTTGCCGCTCGCTCAACGGATCGCCGTAAATCGGGCCCAGCGCCAGCGTGCAACCGGCCGCGCGTAAGGCGGCGATATCCTCAGGGCTCTCGGCGCCCTCGGCGATGATCGGCCGACCAAGCTCGCGGGCCAGCGCCGAGATTCCGCGCACCAGCGCCGCGCCCGGACCATCGCCCATGGCATCAAAACACAGCCAACGATCCAAACGGATGCCGTCCAGCGCCAAGCGGGACAGGTCTCCCAGGGGCAATTGGCCGGCGCCGAAATCGGCCAGGATGGCGCCGGCTCCCGAATTGCGCAGCCATTCCAATACTTCAGCACTGCGTTCGGGATTCTGCCGCACCGCGCTGTCGGAGATTTCCAGCCGGAGGCAGCCCTTTGGCAGGTTGTAGCGTCCGAGCAGGGTTCTGATTTCCTGTGCAAATTCAGGTTGCAGCGGCAGCTGATCGCCAAGATTGATATTGACGAACAGCGGGTTGTCGGACCGCGGAACAGCTTTCTGCCAGCCGATGGCATCCTTGGCTGCCTGCTCCAGGATCTGCATGGCCAGCGCCGAGGACATGCCGCCTTGCTCGGCGATGCGCATGAACTCCGACGGGCCCATGGCGCCGAGCGTCGGGTGCTCCCAGCGCAACACGCATTCGAACCCGGCCAGCCGTTCGGGGTTCAGACTATAGATCGGCTGATACAGCGCAAAGATCTGCTTGCGTTCCATCGCCTTGCGCAGTTGCGCGACATCGGCGCTGCGATCGTCGCTTTCCATGCGCATGGAGGGCAGGAACACCTCGACGCGGTCAATGCCGGCGCGTTTGGCCCGATAAAGGGCGGTATCGGCGTCACGCAGCAGCTGCACGGCTTCGCTCTGGTCCTCGTGCAGGCCGGCAATGCCGATGCTGGAAGTGAGGATGACCTCGCGGCCCGAGAATTTCATCGGACTGCGCACCGAACGACGCACCCGCTCGGCGAACATCGCGACTTCACGCGGATCGCCGCCATTGCCAACCAAGATGGCGAACTGATCATTGTCGATACGGGCCAGCGTATCTTGCGCGCCAACATTGCGTTGCAGCCGCTTAGCGATGGTCAACAGCATGCTGTCGGCCCGGATGGCACCGAACTCCTCGATCAGCTTGTCGAATCGATCGATCTCGATCAGCAGCAGCGCGACCTTGCCGGCGGTGTTGTCCTGGCGCGAGCGCAGGAAGCCGACCCCCAACCGGTCGCGGAACAGTTCCCGGTTCGGCAACCCGGTGAGGTTATCGTGCACGGCATCCAGCACCAGCCGTTCGTAAGCTCGTTTTTCGCGCGTGATCTCGCGCAATAGACCGACGCAGCGCAAGCCGCGCTGATCGCTCTGAGGCAGCGTGGCACCGCGCAGCGAAAACCAGCGGAAGGTGCCATCGCCGCTGCGCATCTGGAACTCGGCCTGAATGTGCCCGGCACCCCTCTGCATCAGACCTTCGATCTGCGAACGCAGCCGGTCACGATCGCCCATCCGGAGATGTTTCAACCAGTCTTCCAGGCCGCAATTGAGTTCGCCGCGCTGCAGGCCGAGCACTTCCTCCATCATGCCGCCAGTGGCGATCTCGTTGCGCTTGGAACTCCATTCCCAGGTCGCCGCGCCCGCCCCTTCGATGGCATAATTGCGCATTGCGGCGCCATCGGCCGGCCCCGCCACGGCGGTTTCGCCTGAGCGGAAGGCAAACTGGGTGACCGTGAAACTGATCAGCAATAGGATCAGAACCAGTCCGCAGATCAGGCCGGCGGCGATGAATTCACCGTTGAGTTTTCCGCTCGCCGCAACCGCCGCGGCAAACACCCAGACCAGCAGCAAGAGCCAGCTTGGCAGCAGCGCAAAGGCGCGGTCCTGATTGGCCAGGATCAGGTACAAGATAAACAGCGAGCCAAAGCCCGCGATAATCACGAAGGACGAGCGGGCGAGTGTTGCCGCCAGCCCGGGATCGAGCGGCGCCAGCACGACCAGACCCAGTTGCCCGGCGATCCAGGCCAGCCAGAACATGCGGATCCAGCTGTGCCAGCGGGCCAGCTTCAGGAAGCTGTAGAGAAAGATCACCAGGCTGGCCGCCACCGCCGCCTCGGCCGCCGCCCGGTAGAGGGCATTGTCCTCGGCGCTCAGTTTGAAGACACGATGCCAGAAGCCGAAATCGACGCACAGCAACGCCAGGATGCTCCAGGCCAACAGCCCGGTGGTCGGAAATACCACCTTGTGGTTGGCGGCAAACAGCGCGGTCAGGAACACCGCCAACAGGCCGGTAATGCCCAGCAAGATGCCGTTCAGCAGTGTGCGCTCGCGCTGCTTGGCTTCGTACAGGAACGGCTTCCAGAGATTGACGGCAGGGAAACGTTCGGTGGCCATTTCGGCCACGAACGTGACGGTCTGGCCTGGCTCGATTGTGACCTGGAAGATGTCGGCGCGGTCGCTGGCGATGCGCTCGGGCACAAAGCCCTGCGACGGTGTGATGGCGGTAATGCGCGCCGCGTCGAGATCGGGATAGACGATGCCTGAGCCGATGAAGGTGAACCGCTCGGCGACCAACCAGCGGTCGATCGCACGCTCGGTGGTATTGCGCAGCGCAAACACCATCCAGCCCGGATTGGTGCCCGGGTTCTGCGCCTTCACCTCAACCCGGCCCGTCACTCCGTCGGGACCGGATGCGGTCTCGATCTGCAAGCGGTCGCCCCGGCCGGAATAGCGCTCGGCGTGGGCGGTCAGGTCGATGCGGCTCTGTTCGCGGCTGACAGCGACCGCCTCAAAGGCGCGCGCCGGGTGGCCGGTAAATCCAATCAGCAGCAGGGCAAACGTCAACAAGACGCGCCAAAGCCGCGCGAGGTGCCAAGGCACCTGCGTCAGCATCGTGCCGCGTGGGACCAGTCCCTGGCACTCTTGGCGTGGCTCAACAGACACTTAAGGATCAATCCCTCTCGATTGGCTAACTTGCCGGTTCGAATGCTATTTCAATCCGGCCACATCCTCGACAACCAGCCCGTAAAGCCTGTGGTCTTGCCATTGACCGTTGATCTTCAGATAGCGACGGGCGAGTCCTTCGGATAGAAACCCGTTCTTTTCCAGCACCCGCATCGAGGCAAAATTGCCGGGCAGGCAGGCGGCCTCCAGCCGGTGCAACCACAAATGCTCAAACACGAACGGCACCAGCAGGCTGACGGCCTGCGTCATGTAGCCGTGCCCGGCATGCGGAGCGCCCATCCAGTAACCAAGCGTGACAGCCTGCGTGACGCCGCGCCGCACATTGGTCAGCGACAGCCCGCCGAGCAGCGCGTGATCGGAGTTGCGGAAGGCGAAAAAGGCATATCCAGTCTCCTCGCGCAGCTCTTTTTGGTACTGCCGCAAGCGCCGCCGGTAGGCCGACCGGGTCAGCTCGTCGGAGGTCCAGCTCGGCTCCCAGGGCGACAGGAAATTACGGCTGCGGGCGCGCAATTCTGCCCACGGCGCATAATCCGCCGACTGTGGCACTCGCAAGCTCAGCTCGCGCCCTTGCAATTGCGGAAAGCTATCAGCCCCGGAGACTGACCTTAAGAATGCCATGCCGACGCCTCCGCGGCCGCCTCATCCGATCAACCAAGCAACCCTAGTGTGCTGGCTGCAAATTTGCCGTCTGCGCCCGGCCCGACTTCGGACCAGACATGCTTTTTGGCCCCAAAAACACAGCGCGCCAGCTCGCGGGTGCCTGCCGCGGTAACCTCGTTGACATGCGCCAACAACGCGGCGGCGGTCAGCGGAGCGCCGTGCACCAGCACATGCCGCGCCAACTGCTCGGCCCTGGCTGCGGTGCTTTCCAGACTCATCAGCAGCCCCGCCCGAATCTGTGCCTTGGCCCGCGACAGCTCCGCATCCGAGGGGCCGTTATCGGCGAGATCGCGAATTTCCGCCGCCACCATGCTCATGAGATCACCGACCATCTCGCTGCTGGTAGCTGCGTGCACCCCCATGAGGCCAACATCGGCAAAACCCCAGCCGAAGGCGTCGATGGCATAGCAAAGGCCGTGCTCCTCGCGCACTTTCTGGAACAATCTGGACGAGGCGCCACCACCGAGAATACCTGTCAGAATTTGCGCACAATACGAGCGCTGGTCGAGATAGGACGGACCCTCGAAGGCCAGCAGAACGTGATGCTGCTCGAAAGTCTTGTTGGCTAGCCGAACACCCCCCGTGAATCGCGCGGGTTCGGCAGACTGCGATTCCCCACCATTTGAGCCCCTGAATAGGGCTTCGGCATGGCGAACCACTGCGGCGTGGGAGACCGCACCCACGGCGCTGATGACCATCCGCCCGGGCGCATAGTTGCGGCGCATATGGGCGCCAAGGTCAGCGGGCGTGATGCGGCCGACACTTTGCCGGGTGCCAAGGATCGGCCGTCCCAGCGCTTGCCGGGTAAAAGCCGCAGCTTCAGCCTGCTCGAATACGATGTCCTCGGGCTGGTCGCCGGTCGCCGCGATTTCCTGGATGATGACGCCCTTCTCGCGCGCCAGTTCTTCAGGATCGAACAATGGATTGAGCAGCATGTCGGCCAGCAACTCGATGGCCAGCCCAGTATCGGCGGCGAGCACACGCGCGAAATAGGCGGTCGACTCCTGGCTGGTCGCTGCGTTGATCTCGCCGCCCACCGCCTCGATTTCCTCGGCCATCTGGCGCGCGCTGCGACTGCGCGTGCTTTTGAAGGCCATGTGCTCAAGCAGATGCGAGATCCCGTGCAGCGCCTTGACTTCATGGCGCGAACCGCTGGCGATCCAGACCCCGAGCGTTGCCGACTGCAGATGCGGCAACTGGTGCGTGACCACGCGCAGACCGTTTTGGAGCGTCGTCAGCTCGACGCCGGGATCGAAATCGCTCATCGATCTGTCTGCCCGAGGCGCGCCCGCTGTTCGATGAAGCGCGAGACTTTGGCAAGCGAGTTGGGCAGCACCTCGAACCGCTCCTTGGCAGCCAGCTGACGGGCAAGCCGCTCTGGCCGGTCCGGCTTGCGGCCGATGGCACACTCGACCGCGTCGGGAAATTTCGCTGGGTGCGCGGTGGCAAGATGGATCGTGGGCTGCCCCTGGCGATCAAGCGGGGCCGCCCCCGACCGAAGTTTGCGCGCCGCTGCAATTCCAACTGCAGTATGCGGATCAGCCACGTAGCTAGTGTCGCGGTAAAGGTCCGCAATAGTCGTGGACGTTTCAAATTCATCGACTTTGGCGGCAGCGAAAAGCGCTTGCTCATTTTGCCCGGTCAATTGGATCTCAGTCGCACCAATCTTAAAGCTGCCGTGTTGCTTGAGGGCTCCCATCCATGCCAGCACCTGCTCGGGTTTGCGGCCAGCCATCTCGAACATAAGTCGTTCGAAATTGCTCGAAACCTGGATGTCCATGCTCGGGCTTTGGGTGGGAATCGTGTCCCGCGGTTCATAAATGCCAGTTTCAAACACACGGGCCAGGATGTCGTTGCTATTTGTGCCGATGATCAGCTTGTCGATCGCAACGCCCATGCGGCGGGCGACATAGCCGGCAAAGACGTCGCCAAAGTTGCCAGTAGGGACTGCGAACCTGACGCCGCCAATGTGAGGCGCTCCAAGCGCAGCGGCAGCCGTCACATAGTACGTGACCTGGGCCATGATGCGGGCCCAGTTGATCGAGTTGACACCGGCAAGTTGCAGCCGGTCGCGCAGGGCCAGGTCGTTGAACATCGCCTTCACCAGCGCCTGGCAATCGTCGAACGTGCCCTCGATGGCGATGTTGTGGACGTTCTCCTCGACTGCCGTCGTCATCTGCTTGCGCTGCACCTCCGAGGTGCGCCCATGTGGATGCAGGATGAAGATGTCAATCGCCTCGCGACCACGGAACGCTTCGATGGCCGCGCTACCGGTGTCGCCCGAGGTGGCGCCGATCACCGTCGCGCGCGCACCGCGCTTGGTCAGCGTATGATCCATCAGGCGCCCCAGCACCTGCATGGCGACGTCCTTGAATGCCAGGGTCGGTCCGTGGAAAAGCTCGAGCACCCAGTCATGGGGGCCAATCTGCACCAGCGGGCAGGTCGCGACATGGGAAAAAGTTGCATAGGCGTCGGTGCAAATACTCTGCAACGCGGTATCGGCAATTTCGCCGCCGACGAACGGTTGCATCACCCGGAAGGCCGCCTCGGCAAAGCCAAGACCTTCGAACTGTTCGAGATCGAGGATCGGCAGCGTTTCAGGCACGTATAGACCGCCGTCGCGCGCCAAGCCGGTCAGCAGCACGTCCTCAAAGCCGATCACGGGCGCCTCGCCCCTGGTACTGACGTATTTCACTCGTGTTCTCGTCCTTGCGGCAGACTCGTCGCTATGCGGGAGCATTGGCAAGCCTTGCCAGCGAAGGCAAGCCGTGCGCAGCGCTTATCCTCGCTGGGCCCGAAACCGGTACCACGAGAAGGCGTAGACTCCAGCCAGCGTCGCGGCCAGCGCGTACCATGTGAGCGCGTATTCGAGATGCCGGTTGGAGAGTTCCATCCGGGTTGTGCCGCCAGCCGGCGGCGCGGCGGCGATAATGCGGTCGGCATCGACCGTAACAGTTGTGATCACCTTGCCATCGGGGCCATACATGGATTGCGCGATATCGGCGATCTCGGGCCAGGACCAGGTGTGGTTGACGTGATTACCTGCCGGCATGTACCAAGGCCGGCCAGCGGGAGCGGCGCGGATCAAACCAGTGATGGTGACATCGCCTTCTGGCAGGCCGGCGATACGCAATGATCGATCCAACTGCTGGCGTGGCACATAGCCCCGATTGATCAGGACCGCCCGCCCGTCGCTGAGTTCGAGCGGGGTTATCACGTGATAGCCCCAGTCGCCAGCGCCGGGCGCATAAAGATATCGCTCAAGTTCGTGGTGGAAGCGGCCGTGCGCGATGACGTGGGTGTATTCGATGTCGGCGCCCAGAACGGCCTGCGCCAGCACCGGCTCGAGGGCCACCGGCACGGCATGAACCCGCTCGGCAAGGTGGGCCATCAGGCCCTCCTTCCAACGCAGACGCTGCAATTGCCAGGTGCCGAGACCTAGGAGTATAGCTAGGCCAATAATCGTGGCAATGGTCGGCCAAAGCATGCTGCCGCGGTGCATGTGCGATTACTTAGAAACGAAGCGGCCCTGCCGGGCGTCGTTGCGGAACTGTAAGGACACCAACCCGCCCTTGAGCATGCGCAACAGGCCCAGTGACAGCAGCAGCAGGATCGGCGGCCAGATCACCGCGTGCAGCCAAAGCGGCGGCTCGTAATTGGCCTCGACCAACAGCGCGGCGCCGACAATCAGGAAACCGACAATCAGGATAACGAACACTGCCGGGCCATCGCCCGCGTCAGCAAAGGCCAGATCGAGGCCGCAGACCTTGCAACGATCGGAAATCGACAGAAACCCCGCAAACAGCTTGCCCTTGCCGCATCCTGGACAACAGCCGGTAGCTGCTACACGCAACGCCGAAACATGGTCCTTGATGTGATCTTTGTCGACGAAGCTGCTCATAACGTGAGGTCACCAAAACATCTACAGTCGGGACGGCGACGTTGGTCCCCCGCAGCCCGGGCGTCAAGCGGGAGTTGCCAAAATAAAACTGTTGCCATGGCTTGTGAGCGCGCGCCGCGATCCGCTTCACGCGGCCGCTGCCGCGCCGGCCCCCCAGACATAAACGGCGGTGAACAGAAACAGCCAGACCACGTCGACGAAGTGCCAATACCAGGCCGCCGCCTCAAAACCGAAATGCTGCTTGGGCGTGAAGGCTCCGTTCATGGCGCGCACCAGGCAAACCGCCAGGAAGATGGTGCCGATGATGACATGGGCGCCGTGGAAGCCGGTCGCCATGAAGAAGGTCGAGCCGTAGAGATGGCCGCCGAAGTTGAAGCCGGCGTGAGCATATTCCCAGGCTTGGCAGGCCGTGAACATGATGCCGAGGACGACAGTGGCGAACAGCCCCCAGATCAGCCCCTTGCGGTTGCCTTCGAGTAGCGCGTGATGAGCGGCCGTAACCGTGGTTCCCGAGGTCAGCAGGATCAGCGTGTTGACCAGCGGCAGGCCCCACGGATTGAAGGTGTGCTGGAAGGTCTCGTTCGGGATCGGCGGCCACTTGCCACCGGTGAACTCGTTGCGCTGCACCATGCCGAGGATGTTGCCGGTAGCCTCAAGCGTGTCCTTGCCGTCGACGCCGGTGATGTGGACGAGCAGCGGGTGAATGTCGGCGGGGTAGAATGCGGCGTTGAAATAGCCCCAGAACCAAGCCACGAAGAACATCACTTCCGAGGCGATAAACAGCAACATGCCGTAGCGAAGGTGCAGCTGCACGACGGCCGTGTGGTCGCCGCCGTTGGCCTCGCTAATGACATCGCGCCACCACAGGATCATCGTCAAAGCGATGATCGCAATGCCGAGATAGATATACCAGAGATGCGGCGTGCCCGCTTTCAACGAGATGAAATAGTTGATGGCGCCGATGGCCAGCACGAACGCACCCACTGCGCCGACCAGCGGCCAGGGGCTGGCGGGAACCAGGTGGAAATCGTGCTCTTTGCCGTGATGTGCGTCTGCCATGCTCGCCTCTCGAAGTGATCGTCGATCCGGGGGCTACCCCAGTTGATTGATACGCGCCCCGTCAGGAGCCCTTGACCGGTTTGATGCCGCGCGCAACGGCCACGGCTGGCGCGTCGCCGTCCGGGGTTGCAAAGAAGGTGTAGGACAGCGTGATGTCGGTAATATTCTCGGCGCCCGGCTCCTTGATGATGGCGGGGTCGACATAGAACACCACTGGCAACTCGACGCGCTCGCCGGCTGTCAAGGTCTGCTGATTGAAGCAGAAGCACTGGATCTTGTCGAAGTACCGCCCCGCGATCTCGGGCGTGACGTTGAAGGTCGCATTGCCGCTGATGCTGCGGTTGGCTGGATTGTAGGCCGAAAAATAGGCCATCGACGTTTCGCCGATGCGTAACGTCAGCGCAGCCTGCAGCGGCTTGAACTCCCAGGGCATGCCGGCGCCGGTGTTGGCGTCGAAATGCACGGTGATCTTGCGATCAAGCACTTGCGTGCCGTTGCGTTCGACGCGCCGCGTGGTGCCGTTGAGACCCGTTGCGGCGCAGATCAGGCGATAGATCGGCACGGCGGCGTAGGCGGCCCCGACCATGCCGAAGAACACCGCGAACAGCACGGCCGCGACCAGGCGATGCCGCCTGGTCATGCTTGCCGCGTGAAATTCGCTGCCCGACATGTCATCCCACCTAATGTTGCGAACCGAAACGAACGATCGTGGCGGCGTAGAAAATCACCACCAGCGCACCCAGCACCAAGGCAATGGCAATCGAACGCAAGCGTCGCCGGCGGTCCATGGCCTTACCTCGTCCAAAGCGACAGCAACGGCCCGGCCGCATGCTCGACCAGCAGCACCCCGAACAGCAGCGTCAGATAGACCAGCGAGAAACGGAAAAGCTGGCGCGCCGCCAGAGTTGCCGGCACACCGTCGCGCTTCCGGAAAACGTTAGCGGCCAGCGCAACAAAAACTGCTCCGGCAGCGATCGAGATGATCCCATAGGCGGTGCCGCCGAGGCCGGTGAAAGCAGGCACGACGGCAACTGGCGCCAGGATTAAGCTGTAGAGCAGGATCTGCAGCCGCGTCGCGCCAGGTCCGGACACCACCGGCAGCATCGGCACGCCGGCGCGGGCGTAATCGGACGAGCGGTTGAGGGCGAGGGCCCAGAAATGCGGTGGCGTCCACAGGAAGATAATGGCGAACATCAGCAAGCTGTCGAGGCTGACCCCGCCCGTCACCGCCGCCCAGCCGATCATCGGCGGGAAGGCGCCTGCCGCCCCGCCGATGACAATGTTCTGCACCGTCCGGCGCTTCAGCCACATGGTGTAGAAGAGGACATAATAGGCGATGGTGAAGGCCAACAGTCCGGCTGCGAACCAGTTGACCGTGATGCCGAGCACCAGCACCGATCCGACCGAGAGCACCAGGCCGAAGCCCAGCGCATCGCCGGCCTCGATGCGGCCTTGCGGGATCGGCCGCATCGCGGTGCGGGCCATGCGCGCGTCGATATCGGCGTCGTACCACATGTTGAGCGCACCCGATGCGCCCGCGCCGACAGCGATGCACACGATGCCGATCACAGCCAGCACCGGATGCAGATGCCCCGGTGCCGAAATCATTCCGACCGCCGCCGTGAACACCACCAACGACATGACGCGCGGTTTCAGCAGCGCGATGAAATCGCTGACCGAGCCGCCTTGGGACGTATCGACGGTATGCAAACTTTCGACCGACATGGCGTCAACTCTGGTTCGAACCGTTGGACCGTAGGTTGGGTCAAGCCTGTTGGCGCGACCCGACATCCACGAGCGGACTAAGCACTGTTGCGTCGCCCCCGGATCAAAGTCCGGGGGCGACCCAAGCTACGCTGCTACATGATGCGCGGCAGCACATTGTACTGATGGAACGGCGGCGGCGAGGGCAGCGTCCATTCCAGCGTATCGGCGCCGACGCCCCACGGATTGTTGCCGGCCGGCACTTTGCGCATATAGGCCTGGATGATACAGAACAGAAACACCGCCACGCCGATAGCGCTCAGATACGAACCCATCGACGAGATGAAGTTCCACCCCGCCAGCGCGTCCTGATAGTCCGGCACGCGCCGCTGCATGCCGGCGGCACCGAGGAAATGTTGCGGGAAGAAGGTTGTATTGGCGCCAATGAACATCAGCCAGAAATGCAGCTTGGCCAGCGTCTCGTTATACATGTAGCCCGACATCTTCGGGAACCAGTAATAGAAGCCGCCAAAGATCGAGAACACCGCGCCCAGCGACAACACATAGTGGAAGTGGGCCACCACATAATAGGTGTCGTGATATTCGCGGTCGATGCCGGCATTGGCGAGGACTACGCCGGTGACGCCGCCAAGTGTGAACAGGAAGATGAAGCCGATGGCCCAATACATCGGTGCCCGGAACGAAATCGAGCCGCCCCACATGGTGGCGATCCAGGAGAAGATCTTGATGCCGGTCGGCACCGCGATCACCATGGTGGCAAAGACGAAATAGGCCTGCGTGTTGTCGTTGATGCCGGCGATATACATGTGGTGCGCCCACACCACGAAACCGACCACGCCGATGGCGACCATGGCATAGGCCATGCCGAGATAGCCGAACACCGGCTTGCGCGAGAAGGTCGAGATGATCTGGCTGATCATGCCGAAGCCGGGAAGGATGAGAATGTAGACTTCCGGATGGCCAAAGAACCAGAACAGATGCTGGTACAGCAGCGGATCGCCGCCGCATTCAGGGGTAAAGAAGCAGGTGTGGAAGTTGCGGTCGGTCAGCAGCATGGTGATGGCGCCCGCCAGTACCGGCAGCGACAACAGCAACAGGAAGGCCGTTACAAGTACCGACCAAACAAACAGCGGCATCTTGTGCATGGTCATGCCAGGCGCGCGCATGTTGAAGATGGTGGTGATGAAGTTGATGGCACCCAGGATTGACGAGGCACCGGCCAAGTGCAGCGACAGAATGGCAAAATCCATGGCCGGGCCAGGCGAACCCGTGGTCGAGAGCGGGGCATAGATGGTCCAGCCGCCGCCGACGCCGTGGCCGCCGCTGTCGCCCTCAACGAACATCGATGAGATCAGCAAAGCGAACGAGGCGGGCAGCAACCAGAATGAAATGTTGTTCATGCGCGGGAAGGCCATGTCGGGCGCGCCGATCATCAGTGGCACGAACCAGTTGCCGAAACCGCCGATCATCGCCGGCATGACCATGAAGAACACCATGATCAGGCCGTGGCCGGTGACGAACACATTGTAGAGATGGGGATCCTTGAAATATTGCAGTCCCGGCTCGGCCAATTCCAACCGCATCATGATCGACAGGTAGCCGCCGATCAGTCCCGCCACCACTGCAAACAGCAGATACAGCGTGCCGATGTCCTTGTGGTTGGTGGAGTAGAACCAACGGGTGATGAAACCGGGATAGTCACCGGTCCCATAGGAGCCATGGCCGTCGTCGGCGTGCAGTTCTTTTGCGGTTGCCATGTCGTTTTACCTCGATCGGGGCTTGGCACGCAGCCTTGCCCAACAAAGTCATCAATTCGTCCCCGTGCCGCGCCTTTGGTCCGGCGCTGGGCCTTAGGGAGTGTTCGCTACCGGCGTGCTGGCACTCAGCGCCACCACGTTCGGCGTCGCAATCGAGGCCTGGATCACGGCGCGCGCCTTGTCGTCGACACCCTTGCCGCCGGCTTTGCGGATCTCCAGCCATTTGCCATAGACCTCGTCAGAGACCACCCGCACCGCGATCGGCATATAGGCATGCTGGGCGCCGCACAGTTCCGAGCAGACGCCGTAATAGATGCCTGGGCGCTCGACCTTGAACCAGGTGGCGGTGACACGGCCCGGGACTGCGTCGGTCTTCACGCCAAACGACGGAATGTTCCAATTATGGATCACATCCTTGGCGGTGACCAGGATGTGAACCACCTTGTTGACCGGCACTACCACTTCGTTGTCGACCGCCAGCAGGCGCGGCGCATCCGTGCCCTTGGCGCGCATCCCGGCAGTGACGTCGTCGGCCAGCATATAGCTGTCGAAGGTCATACCCTTGACGTCCGGATACTCATAGCTCCAGTACCATTGCACGCCGATCGCCTTGATGGTGAGATCGGCCTTTGGATAGGAGTACTGCCCATACAGCAGCCGGAAGGAGGGAATAGCGATGAACACCAGGATGGCGATCGGGATCACTGTCCAGAGTATCTCAAGCGTCGTGTTGTGATGGAAATGCGATGGTGTCGGGTTGGCTTTGTCGTTGAACTTGATCATGACGTAGAGCAACAGCAGCATCACGAACACGGTGACGGCGACCATCAGCCAGAGCACGATATTGTGGAACCATACGATGTCATGCGCGATCGGGGTTACGGCGTCCTGAAAGCCGAGTTGATAGTTTTCGGCGCGCCCATAGGCGGCGTGTGCCGCCGGCGCCAGCCCCAAGCTCAGCGCCGCCGTCATGAGCCCCAGGCTCGCGCCCCGCAGCCGATCGCTAAACGTCATCCTTAAGCTCCTCATTCTCGGCATCGCCGGACCCGATCGGTTCGCGGCTCACTCGGCAACACCCCTGTGCGGCCCCGAACAGGACCGCCGACCCGCATCACTTCTGGAGATTACGCGAAACTCGGGCAGTTCCGGCGCGACGGTGCGGCATGACGCACCATGCGATTGATTCTGCACGTCGCAACAGGTCTTACGACCCAGCGGAAAGAACACCAAGCCCCGTGCTGTCACAAGGTGGCACCGCTGCGGCATATATTCGCGAGCGAGCAGGCCGGCTCCCCGTCGGGACGGTGGCCCATTCTTTCCTCTCCCCGTCAAGTCGGGGAGAGGAAAAACCCCTTCATCACTCATAAATCGGGAACCGACGGCACAGCGCAGTTGCCCGCTCCTTCACGCCGGCCTCGATAGCGCCGTTCGCCTCGGCCCCATGTTTTGCCAAACCATCCAGCACCTCGACGATCAGCGCGCCGACCGCGCGGAAGTCGGCAATCCCAAAGCCGCGCGTGGTGCCGGCTGGCGAGCCCAACCGGACGCCCGACGTGATGGTCGGCTTTTCCGGATCGAACGGTACGCCGTTCTTGTTGCAGGTGATGTGGGCGCGGCCGAGCGCAGCCTCGGCGTCCTTGCCGGTGAGCTTCTTGGGGCGAAGGTCGACCAGGATCAGATGCGTATCGGTGCCGCCCGAAACCAGATCCAGTCCGGCGCGGTTCAACACTTCGCCCAGCGCCTGGCAGTTGGCGACCACGGCGTGCGCATAAGTTTTGAATTCCGGCCGCAACGCCTCGCCGAACGCCACCGCCTTGGCAGCGATCATATGCATCAGCGGGCCGCCCTGGATGCCGGGGAAGATGGCCGAATTGATCTTCTTGGCCAAATCCTCGTCATTGGTGAGGATCAGGCCGCCGCGCGGGCCACGCAGGGTTTTGTGCGTGGTCGACGTGACCATATGGGCGTGCGGAAAGGGGCTCGGATGCGCGCCGCCAGCCACCAGTCCGGCGATATGCGCCAAATCCACCATCAGCAACGCGCCAACGCTGTCGGCAATCTGGCGGAAGCGCGCGAAATCCAGCGTGCGCGGATAGGCCGAGCCGCCGGCAATGATGATCTTGGGCTTGTGTTCCTTGGCGAGCTTATCCACCTCGTCCATGTCGATCAGGTGATCCTGCCGACGCACGGTATAGGACACCGGGTTGAACCACTTGCCCGATTGGTTGACCGGCGAGCCGTGCGTGAGATGCCCGCCCGCGGCCAGGCTGAGGCCGAGATAGGTATCGCCCGGCTTCAGGACGGCATTGAACACGGCCTGATTGGCCTGCGACCCCGAATGCGGCTGCACATTGGCAAAACCGCAGCCGAACAGCTGTTTCACCCGTTCGATGGCGATGTTCTCGGCGATGTCGACATACTGGCAGCCGCCATAGTAGCGCTTGCCGGGATAGCCTTCCGCATACTTGTTCGTCAGCACGCTGCCGGACGCTTCCAACACGGCGCGCGAGACGATGTTTTCCGATGCGATCAGCTCAATCTCGTCGCGTTGCCGCGTCAGCTCCAGGCCAATCGCCTTGGCAATCTCGGGATCGGCGGCAGCAAGGGTCTGAGAAAAAAAGCCAGGCTTGGTCATGGACATTTTGGGGGTGCCTTTCGAAATTGCGTGGGCTGGATCAAGCTATTTGGCGCGACCCAACGTCGGACGACGGTACCAGCCATGCTAGGTCGCGTTGCAACACTTGACCCAACCTACGGGCCCTTACATCCCCGGATAAACCGGCCCGTCACTGCCTTCGGGGACGGTCCAATTGATGTTCTGGTTCGGATCCTTGATATCGCAGGTTTTGCAGTGAACGCAATTTTGCGCATTGATCTGGAACCGCTTGGCGCCCTTGCCGTCATCGACCCACTCGTAGACCCCGGCAGGGCAATAACGGTTCGAAGGGCCAGCAAAGGTCCCCAATTCGCTGGACACCTGCAGCCCCATGTCGGCGACACGCAAGTGCACCGGCTGGTCTTCCTCGTGATTGGTGCCCGAGAAGGCGACATTGGTCAGCCGGTCGAAGGTGAGTTTGCCATCAGGCTTGGGATAGGCAATCGGCTTGAACCCGCTGGCTGGCTTCAAAGTGGCGGCGTCGGCCTTGCCATGCTGGAGGGTGTAACCCAGCCCGCCCGGAAAAATCGTGTTCAGCCACATGTCGGCCGCGCCCAGCCCGACCCCGATGCGCGTGCCCCAGCGCGACCACAGCGGCTTGACGTTGCGCACGCATTTCAGATCCCGATAGGTCGAGCTGTCCTGGTAGGCCGCGCTGTAGGCTTGCAACCTATCATGGGCACGCCCCGCCTGCAGTGCGGCAAAGCAAGCCTCGCCCGCCATGATGCCGGTGAGTATGGCGTTGTGCGATCCTTTTATGCGCGGGACATTGACGAAGCCCGCCGAGCAACCGACCAGCACACCGCCGGGGAACACCAGCTCAGGCACCGATTGGAAGCCACCTTCGGTGATGGCGCGCGCCCCGTAGGCAATCCGCTTGCCGCCCTCGAAGGTTTCCCGGATGGCCGGATGGGTCTTGAGGCGCTGGAACTCCTCATAGGGGCTGAGATACGGATTATCGTAGTTGAGGTGGACGACGAAACCCATCGACACCAGGTTCCTGCCATAGTGGTACTGGAACGAGCCACCGCCGGTGCGGTCCTGTAGCGGCCAACCCATGGTATGAAGCACGCGGCCGGCGTGGTGCTGCTCGGGCGTGACCTCCCACAGCTCCTTCATGCCGAGGCCGTATTTCTGCGGGCTGCGGCCCTTGTCCAACTCGAAGCGCTTGACCAGCTGCTTTGCCAGCGAGCCGCGCGCGCCTTCGGCAATGATCGTATAGCGGGCTCGGATTTCCATTCCGCGCGTGAACGCCGATTTCGGCTTGCCGTCCTTGCCGATGCCCATATCGCCGGTAGCGACCCCCACCACCGCGCCATTGCTGTCGTAGAGAATTTCGGTGCCGGCAAAGCCCGGGAAAATCTGCAGGCCCAGCGCCTCGGCCAGTTCGCTCAGCCATTTGCAGACGGCGCCGAGGCTGACGATGTAGTTGCCGTGATTGTTCATCAGCGGCGGCATGGCGAAATTGGGTAACCGCAGCGATCCGGCAGGCCCGAGATACTGGAACCGGTCATCGGTTACGGTGGTCTCGATCGGCGCTCCCTTGGCTTTCCAGTCCGGGATCAGGCTGTTGATGCCGATCGGATCGATGACGGCGCCCGACAGGATATGCGCGCCGATCTCGGACCCTTTTTCGATCAGGACGATATTCAGTTCGGCGCCGTGGGCCCTGGCTTGCTGCATCAGCCGGATGCCGGTCGCCAATCCGGCCGGGCCACCGCCGACGATGACGACGTCGACGT
>JANLQJ010000126.1:0-1812 GCA_031367715.1 Hyphomicrobiaceae bacterium
AGACCGCGATTCGCGCTATGTTCACCCGCCTATTCGCGGACTTCTCGAGCATCTGGCACGGCAATTTTGTCCACACGGCCGACCCCGAGACCAATTCCGTCTGCTCGCAGTTCACCGTGCTAATTACGCCGAATGGGGAGGACGAACTGCGCTATGAAAACTGCAACCGCTTCTACCTCAAGGGCGACAAGTTCGAGCGCGTCTATGTCTACATGAGCGGCGACAGCTTGCTGAAAAGAGGGGACGCCTGATGCAGTATGAACCCACGCTCGACCGCGCCGCGTTGATCGATCTGGCGACGCAGCGCTATTTTGGTAGCGTCGACGCCAAGGACATGGCGGCAACGCTCGACTGCTTCCATGACGAGGCGCTGCTCTGCGTCCAGACTGATTTCACCCGCCACGCCGGCAAGACGGCGATCGGGCGGATGTTCGAGGATTTCTTCGGCGCGTTCAAAACGATCGTTCACAAGGATTTTGAATGCACGGTCGATGAAAAGAACGGCCGGGTGACGGCCTCGTTCGAAGCCGTGCTCACCGGGCATGATGGCAGCGTGACGCGCTTGTTCAACACTAACTTCTGGCGGGTCCGTGATGGCAGATTTCAGGAAGTTTACGTCTATTTCAGCGGATCGAATGTCCTGACCTAAGCAGCCTGCACAAGGCTCCGGGGCGATGCATGAGGCTCAAAGAGCACACGATCGTCGAAGACGGACGCGCCGATTTCGCTGTCATGCTCCCACCGGCGTCTGTTGCAGTTGGCCGATAGGGCAGAACTTCAAGATCACTGGTTTCGCCCGCAACCTCTTTGACAAGAAATATCTGAACGAGGTGATTCCCGCGATCGAATTCGGCGGTTCGTTTATTTCGCCGGGGCAGCGCCGCCAGATCGGCGTCGAAGTCGGCTACAAATTCTGACGAAGGCCCGGATGCTGGGCAGGGAATTAGCTCGCCCAGCGCTCGACCGGCGGGATAGGCGAAAGGCCGGGCAAGTGCTTTCGCTCATAGGCTTGGATGAGCGCTTCGTGGCCCATGGTTCGTCCGATTTCGTCGAGCCCCTCGAGGAGCGCCCCGCGGCGCTCCGCCTCGATTGAAAACGGCAGGATGCGGCCCGTGCCGTCGCGGAGTTCCTGGGCTTCCAGGTCAATCATGAAGCGCGCACTGTCCGGATGCGCGGCTTGCATCAGCAACTCTTCCACCGCGCCGGGGTCGAGGTGCAAAGGCAGTATCCCGTTCTTGAAACAATTGTTCTCAAATATCTCCGCGAAGCTCGGCGCGATGATGCACCGGACACCAAAGTCCGCCAAGGACCAGGGGGCATGCTCGCGGCTTGACCCGCAACCGAAATTTTCCCGGGCGACTAATATCTGCGCCTGCCGCCAAGGTTGGCGATTGAGGACGAAGTCCGGTCGCTCGCGACCATGCTCGTCGTACCGCAACGGGGCGAACAAGCCTCGGCCCAGTCCCGTACGCACCACTCCCTTGAGATAGGCCCAAGGAAGGATCTGGTCGGTGTCGATATTGGCGATCGGCAGGGGCGCGGCGATGCCTTCGAGGCGCGTGAACTTTTTCATCGCATGAGGTCGCGCACATCGAACAGCTTGCCGGCTATGGCGGCGGCGGCGGCCATCGGCGGCGTTAGAGGTGGCTCGGTTTGTTTGAACAGGCTCGCAGGGTAGTTAAGTGGATTGCCAGCCGGTGATCATGCCGCTGCGAGAAGCGGCTGGTGGAAGTATACCTCGTCGGGCGTCCTGCAGCCAAGGCTCGAGTGAGGGCGACCGCTGTTGTAAAAGTTGAAGTAGCGGCCGATCCC
>JANLQJ010000128.1:0-2047 GCA_031367715.1 Hyphomicrobiaceae bacterium
CCTGCGACCCCGGCGACCGGCTATCCGCCACGACCGGCGCGTCGAGGTCGCCCACGCCTGGCACGTGCTCAAACACCATCCTCTGCCCCACTTTGTGGGTAAATTTGGCAACGAATATGCGGCGCAGCTTGGGGCGATGGCCGCGGCGCGATTACGTTTGAGGGTTCCACGCCATGTCTGCATTGAGAGGGCGGCTCGACCGCCAGCACAACGATGCGCTCGCGCCAGCACCTTGATCGGGTGCCTGAAGGCCCCCAAGTTCAGATGACGGCTATCGCCTCGACCTCGATCAGCCAACCAGGTTGAGCCAGCGCCGTAACCCCGACCAGCGTGGAAGCGGGCCCTTTCGCGCCGAAGAATTCTTCGCGGATTGACGCCAAGTCGGCGCGGTGACGAATGTCGACGAGGTAGGTCGTCAACTTCACAACGCTCGACAGCGTGCCCCCAGCTGCCTCGACCTGGGCCTTCAGGGCACCGTAAGTAGCTCGTGCCTGGGCGGCGAAGTCCCCTGGGTGCCCCGGCCGCCCACTGTTATCGTAGTCCACCTGACCCGAGATGAACAATATCGTCTGGGCCCCTGTAACCTTCATGGCCTGGGTGTAAGCGGGTGGATCGAACACAGATTTCGCGGCAATCCGCTCAATCTTGACTGGCATGCCAACTCTCCTCTCAGTATCGCCTGATCACCGACCGGCCATCCTTGCCGCCACCGACGCGCAGCGTCGGCGTTCACCAGCAGGCATGTCAAGAGCGATTCGAACTTGGCAACCAGACGCGAGCGACACGCGCTCGAAGACCGTCGCCACGTCGGCTTGCGCTTCTCCAGAAACGCCTCCAACCTCTCGCGAACGGTGGCGGTCTCCTCGGGACGATACGCCTGCATCAGCCACTATGCCCGAGCTAGGCCATCGCCACCAATGACGAGCGTAGGACTGCCTGCGGTGCCAGCATCGAAGCTGCCGACTCCAAGCCGTGCCCATCGATAGGCGGTTCCACGTCTATCATAATTTCGGTGCCTTCAACTCGGTTATGCGCCATATGTATCCGGGCCCACTGCGGACCACCCGTTCGATCAAGATACCGATCAATTTCATCGCAGGTTTGAGGCGCCGCAATTGACTGCCAAATGCCTTGCCATTTTTAGGCCAACCCTTGATTGCGCCCCGAGACTGCGACGTCGCGCGACAGTGTGCCTGCAACTTCGCGTTTAGTTGAGCGAAAGTGCCCTCCAATCCGCCCTTGTGGGCCTGCAGATATTGGCGTATTGCATCGCCTACTACGTTGTCATCAATAGTATCCTCGATGCCATCGCGCCGATTTTTATTGAAGCGCGCTAAGAAATCGCCAGGTTTCCGCTTGAGTGATCGCGCAACGGCTTCTCCCAGAAGCGCGAAATCGGCCATTCTGGGAAGGTCGCGAGTCTCTTTCACAACTGCTGGGAGAAGCGCAAGCGCGCGTGCGAACCGGGTCAGGATTGCACCAAAGAACCGGGGTCGCATCTTGTCGTAGTTCGCGTGCATCTCAACTTCCGTCTTCCTCCCCTTCTCGATGGATGGCAGTTCCAGACAAATGAACCGATCAAGTAAATCGGGTCGAGTAACGACATGATCGATGCTGTTCAGAGCAACCGGCCGCTTTAACCCAATGACGACCTCTTGATCATCGGTGTAGAGCTTCCGGCCTGCTGAGCCCGCACCCGTCAGAATCGAACAAAGCCTGTCTTGCATTTCGTCCGACAATACCGATAAGTTCTCGTAGGAAAGTAGATGCGCACTTCCCGCTGCGACATCGATGTCCTGCACGGATTTTGGCGCGACACGGAGGTTGTGCTTGTTTGGGTCGACCAGGTCACGAAGAAAACTTTGAGCTGACGATTTTGCCGAACCGTGCTCTCCGATCAGAGCCAAGCCGACATAGGGCGTTTCCGGCCGAAAACATTCTATGACCCAGGCGTATAGAATGACCCAGCTGTCTTTTGGCACATTGGCGAAATCGAGGATTCCTTTGAATTTTCCGCCTTCCACCGGCACTGGTAGTTCGCGCATGG
>JANLQJ010000142.1:0-7291 GCA_031367715.1 Hyphomicrobiaceae bacterium
GGGCAGGACACCAAAACGTAGGGGCGAGACTTGTCTCGCCCGGCGTGCAACAGCCGCTGCGTGTGGCGAGACGGGCGAGACTAGTCTCGCCCCTACAATTTGGTGTCCTGTGTAAATCGGGGACAGTATATCTATTTCCGACCGGCACTGGCATGGTCCGGCCGTGCTTGTGAGGAAATAGGTATACTGTCCCCGTTTCACGGTCAGGCTGTGGTTGTCAGAAAATTAGTATACTGTCCCCGATTTACCGCGGCCAGCGCCAGCACTTCGTCCGTGACGGCCAGCAGCGCCTGGCCGCTGCACCGCACATGCGAGACGTATTCGTCGTATTTGGGGTGCCCGAGCGGGCCATGCAACTGGTGGGTCATGATCTCGGAAAAGCCCATGATGGCATTGAGCGCGGTGCGCAGGTCGTGGCCGATGCGGCTGAGTTTGAGGTCCGAACTGGGGTCGGCGGCCGGCGTAGCCAGGCGCTGCGCCATCGCGGCGCCGCCAAACAAGTCGAGCTGATCGGTGTCCCTGATACCGTTTGCCGTTTGGCTGACATTGGCATCGTGGATCATGATGTGCTCCCTGTTTGGCTGATCCGGCGGCCCCCGCTACCGGCGCGGCCATACGATTCGGCCGCGAGTTGATTGAACCACTCCGCGAGCCTGGGCGTCTAGGGATTTGAAATAGCTCGGATTTTTAATCCGGCACTTGCAGCGTCTTGGTGACGATCTCGAACACGTCGCGCGACAGGCCCTGGCGATCGCGCACGGTTTCGAGTGCCGATTTGGCCAGTTCACGGCGTTTGGCTTCCAGCGTCTGCCATGAGCGGAAGGCGCCGAGCATGCGCGCGGCCACCTGCGGATTGAGCTTATCGAGCGCCATCACGGCGTCGGCGACCAGCGTATAGCCCTTGCCATCGGGGCGGTTGAAGTTGAGCTGGTTGCCGGCCGCAAAGCTGCCGATCAGCGCACGGACCTTGTTCGGGTTACTGAGCGCGAACATCGGGTGGTTCTGCAACTTTGCAACCTCTTCGACGGTACCGGGAAGATCGGACATCGCCTGCACCGCGAACCACTTGTCCATCACCAAGCCATCGCCGCCCCACTGCTTTTCAAAGGCCTTCAGGGCGTTGCTGCGTTCTGGCGTGTCGAGATCGGCCAGGATGCTCAGCGCCGTCATCTGGTCGGTCATGTTGCGGGCATCGGCAAAGTGCCTGGCGACGCGCGCCAGATCCTCGGGGCCACCCCGGCGCGCCATCAGGCCAAGCGCTGCCAGCCGGATCGAGCGGTGTCCGGCGCTGGTCGCATCGGGCTGGTAAGGGCCCTTGAGCGCGTGTTGGTCGTAAATCCGCTTCAGATCGTCATGCAGCACACTGCCGATGTCCTTGGCGACGGCCTCGCGCGCGGCATGAATAGCGGCTGGATCGACATTCTTGCGCACCTCGCGGGCAATATCGCTCTCGCTCGGCAGCACCATCATCATGGCGCGATAGGCCGGCTCCAGCTGGTCGTCGGCAATGGTGTTCCCGATGGCCTTGGCCAAGTCCTTTGGCCCAGAGCCGGCCTTCGGCCGCTTGCCAGCCATCAGTTCAAGGATCAGCCGCGTGGCATAGGTCTGGGCCGCCTGCCAGCGATTGTAGAGATCGCTGTCATGCACCATCAGGAATTCCAGATCCTGCGTGGTCTGCTCAAGAGCGATGTTGACCGGCGCCGAGAACTCGCGCAGCAGCGACAGCACGGGGCGCGAGGTCACGCCCTTGAAGCTGAAGGTCTGCTTTGCCTTGCGCAGCTCGAGAATGCCGTGCGCAGGCTGCGAACCGTCGGCCAGCCGTAACGGTATCTCCATGCCATTGCTGCCGATCAAGCCCATGCGGACCGGCATGTGGAACGGCTTTTTCTTCGGCTGCCCGGGGGTCGGGGACAGCACCTGCTCGATGGTCAGGTCGGCCTGCTGCTTCTTGGCGTCGTAGGACATCGAGCACACCAGCTCGGGCGTGCCCGCTTGGCTATACCAGAGCTTGAACTGCTGCAGGTCGATGCGGCAGGCGTCCTCGAAGCAGGCGATGAACTTTTCGACCGTGGTGGCCTCGCCATCGTGGCGCGCGAAATAAAGGTCCATGCCGGTGCGGAAACCATCGACGCCGATCAGGGTCTGCAGCATACGGCAGACTTCAGCGCCCTTTTCGTAGACCGTGGAGGTATAGAAGTTGTTGATCTCGATGTAGCTCTCGGGGCGCACCGGATGGGCCAGCGGCCCGGCATCCTCGGGGAACTGCGCCGCGCGCAAACCGCGCACACTGCCGATCCGCTCGACCGTGCGCGAGCGCTCGTCGGCGGTGAATTCCTGATCGCGGAACACCGTCAGGCCCTCCTTCAGGCAGAGCTGGAACCAATCGCGGCAGGTAATGCGGTTGCCGGTCCAGTTGTGGAAATATTCGTGCGCGATGACGGCCTCGATGGCCTCGTAATTTCCGTCCGTAGCGGTCTCGGCGCTGGCCAGCACCAGCTTGTCATTGAAGACATTGAGGCCTTTATTCTCCATCGCGCCCATGTTGAAGTCCGAGACGGCCACGATCATGAAGATGTCGAGGTCGTATTCGCGCCCGAAGCGTTTTTCATCCCAGCGCATCGATCGCTTCAGCGAGTCCATGGCCCAGGCGCAGCGGTCCTCCTTGCCCGGCTCGACATAGATGCGCAGGTCCACCTTGCGGCCGGACGCGGTGGTGAAACTGTCCTTGATGTGCCCGAGCTTGCCGCCGACCAGCGCGAACAGATAGGCTGGCTTGCGGAATGGATCGTTCCAGGTGGCGAAATGGCGGCCGGTCTTGCCGATCTTGCCGCTGTCGATCAGATTGCCGTTCGAGAGCAGCACCGGCGTAGCGCTGGCGTCGGCCTCGATCCTGACGGTGAACACGCTCATGACGTCCGGCCGGTCCGGATAATAGGTGATGCGGCGGAAGCCCTCGGCCTCGCATTGCGTGCAATAGATGCCGCGTGAACGATAGAGGCCGGTCAGCGCCTGGTTGGCCTCCGGGTTGCACGTCACCGTGGTTTCCAGCGTGAACGCGCGATCCGGCACCTTGTGGATGGTCAGCGTCTCGGCATCAAGCGTATAGTCGCCTGCTGGCAGCTTGCGGCCGCCGATCTTCACCTCGGCCAGCTCCAGCTTCTGGCCATTCAGCACCAGCGGCCCGCCCGGCGTCTTGGCCTCGGGGTTCGGCTTGAGCTTGAGTTTGGCGCTGACGCGCGTCGCCGTGGGCTCAAGGCTGACATCGAGATCGACCTTGTCGACCAGGAACGGGTAGGGCGTGTAATCCTTGAGGCGGATGGTACGGTGGGTTTTCTTGGCCATGGGGCGGGCGATCCGTTGCTGGGGGACAATGCCGGGCAAGATGGCCTTGAACGCGCAAGGACACAACTGCCCGCAGACGGTTTTGCCCGCAGACGGTCTTTCCGGGGTCGGCGACGGGATTGATGGGCGCATGCAACGAGCCGGATGCGTGCCGCACCATCTTGCATCCGCACCCGATTGCCGCCCGCGCGGCGTTCCGCTATCTCCTTGCCCATGAGCAAACTCAGCAAAGCCGTCGTCGACGCCCGCCATTCCATCACCGTGCGTGGCGCGCGCGAGCACAACCTCAAAAACATCGACATCACCATCCCGCGCGATGCGCTGATCGTGTTCACGGGGCTGTCGGGGTCCGGAAAATCCTCGCTCGCCTTCGACACCATCTATGCCGAAGGCCAGCGCCGCTATGTCGAGAGTCTATCGGCCTATGCGCGCCAGTTCCTGGAGATGATGCAAAAGCCTGATGTCGACCAGATCGACGGCCTGTCGCCGGCTATTTCCATCGAGCAGAAGACCACGTCGCGCAATCCCCGGTCCACGGTCGGCACCGTCACCGAGATTTACGACTATCTGCGCCTGCTGTTCGCCCGCGTCGGCGTGCCGTATTCGCCGGCCACCGGCCTGCCGATCGAGAGCCAGACCGTGACGCAGATGGTCGACAAAGTGCTGGCGCTGCCCGAGGGGTCTCGCATTTATCTGCTGGCGCCGATCGCGCGCAGCCGCAAGGGCGAGTACCGCAAGGAACTGGCCGAGCTGCTGAAAAAGGGCTTTCAGCGCGTCAAGATCAACGGCGTGTTTTACGAGATCGCCGAGGCGCCCAAGCTCGACAAGAAGTTCAAGCAGGACATCGACGTGGTGGTCGACCGCCTGGTGGTGAAGGGCGATCTCGGCAACCGGCTCGCCGAAAGCATCGAGACGGCGCTGGGCTTGGCGGACGGGATTTGCGTGCTGGAGTTCGCAGACAAGCCGTTGGAGCGCGGGGGCGGCAAGAAAGGGGTCAGACCCCTTGCGCGCGAGGCCGGTGAGGTGGACGGAGGTAGCGAGCGCAAGGGGTCTGACCCCATTGCCAGCGGCATTCTGCAGAACAAGAACGAGACCCACGAGCGCTTGCTCTACTCCTCGCGCTTTGCCTGCCCGGTGTCCGGTTTCACCATCGAGGAGATCGAGCCGCGGCTGTTCTCGTTCAACGCCCCGGCCGGCGCCTGCCCGAAATGCGATGGCCTGGGAACGCAGCTGAAATTCGAGCCCGATCTGGTCGTGCCCGAGCCCGAACGCGCGCTCGACGATGGCGCCATCGCCCCTTGGGCCAAGGGCGGCGCGGCCTCGCCCTATTACGCCCAGACGCTGGAGGCGATCTGCAAGCACTACAAGGTGAAGATGTCGACGCCTTGGGAGGAACTGCCCGAGCCGGTGCGCAACACCATCCTGTTCGGCTCAGGCTACGAACTGATCAAGATGGTCTACGAAGACGGCGTGCGCCGCTACGAGACCGAGAAAGTGTTCGAGGGCGTGATCGGCAATATCGAGCGGCGCTGGAAGGAGACGGATTCGTCCTGGGTGCGCGAGGAACTGGCGCGCTACCAGAACGACCACCCCTGCGATGCCTGCCACGGCTATCGTCTGAAGCCGCAAGCGCTTGCCGTGAAGATCGCCGGCAAACATGTTGGCGAAGTCTGCCAGCTTTCAATCAAGGCGGCCAATGCCTGGTTCGGCGAGCTGCCGGCGCAATTGACCAAGCAGCAGAACGAGATCGCCGTCCGCGTGCTGAAGGAAATCCGCGACCGGCTGAAGTTCCTCAACGATGTCGGCCTCGATTACCTCACGCTCGCGCGCAATTCCGGCACGCTGTCGGGCGGCGAGAGCCAGCGCATCCGGCTGGCCTCGCAGATCGGTTCTGGCCTCACCGGCGTGCTCTACGTGCTCGACGAGCCGAGCATCGGCCTGCACCAGAAGGACAACGAGCGGCTGCTGGTGACGCTGAAACGCCTGCGTGATCTCGGCAACACCGTGATCGTGGTCGAACACGACGAGGACGCCATATTGGTTGCCGATCATGTGGTCGATATCGGCCCCGGCGCGGGCATTCACGGCGGCGAGATCATTGCGCAGGGTACGCCGCAACAGATCATGGATACGCCCGAAAGCCTGACCGGCCAGTATCTGTCGGGGGAGCGTCAGATTGCGGTGCCGAAAGTTCGGCGCGCGTGGAGCAAGGACCGCGCCATTCGCGTTGTCGGCGCGCGCGGTAACAACCTCAAGGACGTCAGCGTCGATATTCCGCTCGGCCTGTTCACCTGCGTCACCGGCGTGTCGGGCGGCGGCAAATCTACCCTGCTGATCGATACTTTGTTCCGTGCCGTATCACGCAAACTCAACAATTCCCGCGAACATCCCGCCGAGCACGACCGCATCGACGGCCTCGAACATCTCGACAAGATCATCGACATCGACCAATCGCCGATCGGCCGTACCCCGCGCAGTAACCCCGCGACCTATACCGGCGCCTTCACGCCGATCCGCGATTGGTATGCCGGCCTGCCCGAGAGCAAAGCGCGCGGCTATCAGCCCGGGCGTTTCAGCTTCAACGTCAAGGGCGGCCGCTGCGAGGCCTGCCAGGGCGACGGCGTCATCAAGATCGAGATGCACTTTCTGCCCGACGTCTACGTCACCTGCGACCAGTGCAAAGGCAAGCGCTACAACCGCGAAACCCTGGACGTGAAGTTCAAGGACAAGAGCATCGCCGACGTGCTGGACATGACGGTGGAGGAAGGCGCCGAACTGTTCCGCGCCGTGCCCTCGATCCGCGAGAAACTGGCGACCCTGGCGCGCGTCGGCCTGGGCTACGTGAAGGTGGGCCAGCAGGCCAACACGCTCTCGGGCGGCGAGGCGCAGCGCATCAAACTGGCGAAGGAGTTATCCAAACGCGCGACCGGCCGTACCCTGTACATCCTGGACGAACCGACCACGGGCCTGCATTTCCACGACGTGGCCAAGCTGCTGGAAGTGCTGCACGAACTGGCCGAGGGCGGGAATACGGTGGTCGTGATCGAGCACAATCTCGAGGTCATCAAGACGGCCGACTGGATCATCGATCTCGGGCCCGAGGGCGGGGATGGTGGCGGGAGGATCGTGGCCGAGGGCACGCCGGAGGAGGTGGCCAAGGTGAAGGAGAGCTATACGGGCGGGTTTTTGAAGGAGCTGCTGGGGCGGCGGGCGGCGGTGAGGGTGGGGTCGAAGGGGGTTGGGCGGAATGGGGGGGTGGGAAGGAAGAGGGAGGCGGCGGAGTAGCTGGACGGACAATAGACATTTCGATAACATCTACCTGAGTTTTGAAGGGGGCGGACTCGTGTCGAGTATCATCAAGTCAGTTATTGTGGTTGGCCTTCTGAATGTTCCTCAAACGATAGCGGTTGCCGAAGATTTCGGCGGCTCCGGTGGCAGCACTACCGGCGATGGGTCAGGTTGCTGCAGTGCCAACGGCGTACCGGCCCTCGACTTCGGCGGTTTTACCGGATTCGGGCAGGGATGCGGGTCGTGTGCTCCGGACAAGGGTATCGTGCTTGAACTCCTACCTGGCGAGGATCTGGACAGCGTGCAAAAGCGAGCGGATGCCGAAATTCTTTGGCAGAAATTTGCTAAGATGCCAGTTCACGATCAGCAGGTTGTTGCATCTTTTGACACCCCACAGTTGTGTAAGACACTCGGCAGTATCTGCGGCAAACTGAAACCGGTAGAAATCAAAGCCATCGTATCTGAAGCCCGAGCCAAAGGGTCTTGGTGGGACGATTTGTATCGGGAACTCTTTGTGTCTCTTAGGATATCCGCCAAATTAACCGCTCCGATTGGCCGGTGCAGATCTGGGGCGGATCGTGTAGTTCCATTCAGGATGGAACGCATCGCCACTGATGTCGAGGGTGGCCATCTCGGCGTCGCTGACCTTGATGCCTTTTTC
>JANLQJ010000150.1:0-2279 GCA_031367715.1 Hyphomicrobiaceae bacterium
GAATGGGGTCTGACCCCACTTCTGCGGCCAGCCCGGGGATGACATGGGTGGGTCGTCGTGGGGGTGGCGCGCGGTCCAGGCACCTCACTCCTTCGACGGCTCCGCCTGCGGCAGCAATTGGCGGTATTGGCCGCGCATGAACACCAGCGGCTCGCGCGCCCGGTCCATCGCCGCCTGCACCACCTCGCCGACGAAGATGACGTGGTCGCCGCCCATGTAGGTGTGTCGCGTCTTGCACTCGAACACCGCCGTCGCGCCCTTCAGGATCGGGCAGCCGGAATCCCAGCTCTCATACTCGACTCCGGTCCATTTTTCGGCACCGGCCTTGGCAAAGTTCTGCGACAGCTCGCGCTGCTCGGCGGCCAGGATGTTGACGGCAAAGTGGTCGGTCGACAGATACCCCTTCAGGCTCATGGCGTGCCGGCCCATGCACCACAGGATCAAGGGCGGGTCGAGCGACACCGACGAGAACGAGTTGACGGTGTTGCCCAGCAGCTCGCCGCGCGGGCCAAGCGCCGTGATCACGGTCACGCCGGTGGCAAAGCAGCCGAGCGCGCTGCGGAATTCCCGGTCGTTGAGCGCCACGTGCTGCATGTTTGTGCCCCCTGATCTGTCATCGCCGCAGACAGGATAGCGGTCGGGCGCGCCCTGGCAACACCGCTCTGCATTCAGCCGCTCAGTCCCTTGAGCCGACGAAGTGCAACAGCACCGAGCGCGGCGTGCCGCGGCGGCGATGCTCGATCACGAAGATGCCCTGCCAGGCGCCAAGCGCCATCACGCTGTCGAACACCGGGATGCTTAGACTGACCGAAGTCAGCAGCGCCTTGATATGGGCCGGCATATCGTCCGGCCCCTCGGTGTTGTGCCGGTAGGCCGAGCTTTCGGGCGCCAGCCGCTGCAGCGCCTCGATGAGATCGTCGCGCACCTTCGGATCGCCATTTTCCTGGATCGTCAGCGAGGCCGAGGTATGCCGCAGGAACACCGTCAGCAGGCCGTCGCGGGCACGCACGCTGGCCAGCCAGGCAGCCACCCTGCCGGTGATCTCCAGCATGGCGGGGCCAGCGATCTCGAAGCTCAGCTCGCTGCGTTCCTGGACCAGTGGGGTCATCGCCGCGGCCGCTCCGCCATCACAACGGTGTCGATTGGCTCGGCTCCTTGCGCAGTTCCTCGATCAAACCTTTGAAGCGCTTGATCATGCGCTCGAGGAAATTGAACGCCTTGTCGACGTCCTTGTCGGCGGGGATCTGTAGCTCAAGCGATTTCTGCTCCGCCGCCGTCGACACGCCACTGGCCTCCAACGCATCGACCTTGGCCTGCAACCGATCGATCTCGGTCTGCATGGCGGCGCGCTCGTCGGCGGTCGATTTGCAAACCAGGTTGGTGGCCACGCCGGTGCATTCCGAGACCTGACCGGTCTGGGTATCGAGGCGCACATAGCCACCGGCCGAAGGGGTCAGTGTGTAGCGGCCAGGAGCCGGGGTTTCGGCGGCGAGCGCGACGCTGGCGGTGGCGGCGAACAGGGTGGCGATCAACAATTGCTTGTGCATGACATTACTCCTGATGCTGCATTCAAGGCACTGACGAGACGCAGCTCATGACGGCATCCCGCGCACATCCACGAACCGCCCCGCCAGCGCCGCCGCCGCCGCCATCACCGGCGAGACCAGATGCGTGCGGCCCTTATAGCCCTGGCGGCCCTCGAAATTGCGGTTGCTGGTGGAGGCGCAGCGCTGGCCGGGTTTCAGCTGATCGGGGTTCATCCCCAAGCACATCGAGCAGCCCGGCTCGCGCCATTGGAAGCCGGCGGCCAGGAAAATCTTGTCCAGCCCCTCGGCTTCGGCTTGCGCCTTCACCAGGCCCGATCCCGGGACGATCATGGCATAGGCCAGCTTCTCGCTCACCGTCTTGCCCTCGACCACCTTGGCGACCACCCGCAAATCCTCGATGCGGCCGTTGGTGCAGGACCCGATCCAAACCACGTCGAGCGCAATGTCGGTGACCTTGGTGCCCGGCTGCAGGCCCATGTAGTCGAGCGAGCGCTGCATGGCGGCGCGCTTGTTCTCATCGGTCAGCTTGGCGGGATCGGGCACCTGGCCATCGATGGTCAGCACGTCCTCGGGACTGGTGCCCCAGGTCACGATCGGCGGCAGCTTGGCCGCGTCGAGCACGATCTCAGCGTCGAAATGCGCGCCCTCGTCGGTCCGCAGCGTCGCCCAATAGGCCATGGCCTTGTCCCACGCCTCGCCTGTTGGCGCACGCGGGCGGCCCTTCAGATAGGC
>JANLQJ010000160.1:0-9630 GCA_031367715.1 Hyphomicrobiaceae bacterium
TCCTCTTGGTCGAAGAACATCGATGCCTGATTCGCGCTGTCCGCCCCCGCGGGGGCGGACAGCGCGTCCACAGCCTCATTGCCTCAAGAGCAATTTCCAGACATCAGGTTACACCGCCCCGACGGCCGGGAAGAAGAAATATCATCTATGTGTTTGTTGTGCTGACGAGAACGGCATTGCGAAATTCCTCTTCATTAATTCCTCTCAAGGGTACAAAGGTGATTTTGTACTTGACGATGGTGCCATCGACTGCTTGCCGCCGGGGCCAACTGGTTTCACCGTGGTGAGTTGTTCGATGGTATTTCAGTACTCGCAGAAACAGCTAAATTTGTTTCGAGCGGAGAAAATTGGACAGTTTCCAATGGAGTTGTTGCCAGAACTGATTGAATTCGTTGAGAATAGCAAGGCGCTTGGCGGTGGCGATCGAAAAGCCGTGCTCGTTGGCCTGAGGCACTTACGAGACTCCTGAATTCCCCAAGTTTCGGTGATGCTTCGTGACCTCGGTTTCGGCGCGCTCGTTGGCGAATTGGGTCGCGAAAAGGTTCAGTAGAGCTTGACGCTGTTGATCGGTGGTTCAAGGCTGATACAAAGCCAGAAACCTCCACGAGCGAGCCCCTCCATGCCCCGCTACTCCGCCTTCTCCCTCTTCCGTCAGGGCCTGACCGGACACCACGGCTGGACCCCCGCCTGGCGCGCGCCCACGCCAAAACCCTCCTACGACGCCGTCATCATCGGCGGCGGCGGGCATGGGCTCGCGACCGCCTACTACCTCGCCAAGAACCACGGCATGACCAATATCGCGGTGATCGAGAAGGGCTGGATCGGCGGCGGCAATTCGGGGCGCAACACTACCATCATCCGTTCCAACTACCTCGAAGACGCCAGCGCGACGATCTACGAACACTCACTGAAGCTCTGGACCACGCTGGGGCGCGAGCTCAACTACAACATCATGATGAGCCACCGCGGCGTCATGAATCTCGCCCACGACGAGGGCGAGGCGCGCGTGCTGCGTCGGCGCACCGAGGCCAACCGGTTGAACGGCATCGATACCGAGTGGCTGGACGCCAAGCAGGTGAAAGAGTTCTGCCCGCCGATCAACATTTCGGCCAACGTGCGCTATCCGGTGCTGGGTGCGACGCTGCAGCGACGCGGCGGCGTCAACCGGCATGACGCCGTGGTCTGGGGTTTCGCACGTGCTGCCGACGCGATGGGCGTCGACATCATCCAGAATTGCGAAGTGACGGGCCTCAAGATCGAGGCTGGCGCCGTAGTCGGGCTGACCACCACCAAGGGCGACATCCGGTCGCCCAAAATCGGCTCCGTCGCCGCCGGCCACACGTCGATCATCGCGCAGATGGCTGGCGTCCGGCTGCCGATCCAGTCGCATCCGCTCCAAGCCCTGGTGTCAGAGCCGATCAAGCCGCTGATCCCCTGCGTGGTCATGTCCAACGCCGTGCACGCCTAAGTCAGCCAGTCCGACAAGGGCGAACTTGTGATCGGCGCCGGCATCGATGCGCACAATTCCTACACCCAACGTGGCGGCCTCGACATCATCGAGCACTCCATGGCCGCGCTGATCGAGCTGTTCCCGATGTTCTCGCGCCTGCGCTTGATGCGGCAGTGGGGCGGCATCGTGGATGTGTGCCCGGATGCCTCGCCAATCCTGACTAAGACCAAGGTCAAGGGCTTCTACATCAATGGCGGTTGGGGGACGGGCGGCTGGAAGGCGACGCCGGGATCCGGGCATGCGTTTGCCGATCTGGTTGCCAACGATGAGCCGAATGCCATTGCCGCGCCGTTTGCTCTGACGCGGTTTGCGAGCGGGGCGCTGGTAGCGGAGCATGGGGCGGCAGCCGTGGCGCACTGACCTTTTGTGACACACGACAGTCTTTTGGCAATGAATTCGATTTTGACATATTGAAAATTATTGACTAGAAATTCCAAAAGGTCATTTCAACGGTGCAGGCCATGATCGGATTTTCAGACGGCAACCAGAGCAAATTAGACGGCAGCGAACTGCTCTGTGATGGTGTGCTGCGTCCGCTGCGCGGCGCCGGTCTCACAGCCACCGTGCAGGTGGGGCCGGGCGGGCGCGTCGTGATACCGGTCGAAATGAGGGACGCGATGGCACTCAATCAGGGCGATTCAGTCGTCATGTCGTTGGACGATGGCGAACTCAACATCGTCTCGCTGGCATCCTCTATTCGCGAGCTTCAGGTCATGACAGAAAAATACTTCCCCGGCGACCGCAGCTTGGCAGATGAGCTGATCGCTGAGCGCCGCAAGGAGGCTGCCAGGGAGTAATGGCAAAAGCTGCGGAAAAAACTGCCAATAGCGTTCTCGATTCCTCTGCGTTTCTTGCCATGCTGAAAACCGAGCCGGGCTGGGATCGCGTGGCCGTGGCGCTGCCCACCGCGGCCATATCAAGCGTCAATGCCGCAGAGGTCTATTCCAAACTCTCGGAATGGAACGTTTCGCGCGCTGAACTTGCCCGTTGCCATGCGGTCATCAAGGACCGGATCGTACCATACGACGCTGACTTGGCGTATCGCACTGGCGCGCTCCGGGCTTCGACGATGCATCGCGGTCTATCGTTGGCCGACCGCGCATGCCTAGCGCTTGCCCAGCGAATGGGCGTTCGAGCCATCACCTCGGATAAAGTCTGGGCGGAACTTAATGTCAAAATCGATATCGAGGTGATCCGTTAGGATCGGCGATCGTCGCAAGACGGACCAACAGAGGATTGGCACCCATGCTTCTCATCACCTGCCCCTGGTGTGGCCAGCGCGACCAGTCGGAATTCTCCTACGGCGGCGAGGCGCATATCGCGCGCCCGGCCAACAGCGAGAAAATGTCGGACGACGAATGGGCCGACTATGTCTTCATGCGCAACAACCCCAAGGGCGTTTGGGCCGAGCGCTGGATGCATGCCTCGGGCTGCCGCAAGTGGTTCAACGCCATCCGCGATACGTCCACGGATCGATTCCTGGCCGTCTACAAGCCGGGGGAACCACGCCCCGACGTGAGCGTTCCGGGGCTCGCCACCCCTTCGGGCGAACCGGTGATCGGCTCGGGCAATGACGCGGCCAAGGTGATGGGCTAGTCTCGATCGCTTTCAAGTGTCCTGCGTCCAAGGATGGTGCCGCATGCCCAAGGACTCGCGCTTTCAGCCTGTCGATGCCGCGACAACCCCGCGCTTTTCGGGCGTCGCCACCTTCATGCGCACGCAGCGCCATGATATCTCGCCGGACATCGATATCGCACTCGTCGGCGTACCGTTCGACATTGGCGTCAACTATCGGGCCGGCGCGCGCCAGGGGCCATCGGCGGTGCGCGAGGCCTCGCGGCTGATCCGGCGCGTGCACAACACCAGCGGCATCGCGCCCTACGACATCTGCAACGTCGCCGACATCGGCGATGCGCCGGTCAACCCTATCGACCTGATGCGCAGTATGACGATGATGCAGGACTTCTTCGAGCAGGTGCACGCGGCTGGCGCGCTGCCGCTTTCGATCGGCGGCGATCACACAGTACCGCTGCCAATCCTGCGCGCCATCGCCAAGAAGGGTCCCGTCGGCGTGGTGCAAATCGACAGCCATGCCGATACGCTCGATAGCCTCGCTGACACCAAGATCAACCACGCCACCACCTTCCGGCGCGGCGTGGAAGAGGGGCTGATCGATCCCAAGCGCACGATCCAGATAGGTCTGCGCGGCAGCCGTTTCTCAACTGACGACATCAAGTGGGGCGAGGACCAGGGCTTCACCTGCATCACCATCGACCGCTACGAGGAGATGGGCCGCGCCGCCGTGATCGAGACCATCGCCAAGGTCACCGGCAAGGGGCCGACCTATGTCACGATCGACATTGACGGCATCGATCCGGCCTGGGCGCCGGGTACGGGCGTGCCCGAAATTGGCGGCCTCACGCCACGCGACGTGCAGGTGATGCTGCGCTCGCTGCAGGGCAAGCATCTGGTCGGCGCCGACATCTGCGAGGTCGCGCCCTGCTACGATCCGACCGGTATCACGGCGGTGACGGCGGCCAATCTGATGTGGGAGCTGCTCTGCGTCATGGCCGACAGCAAAGCAGCGCGTAATACCAGCCAACCTATCGTTTAACTTGTGCTCGCAAGCGTAAGGGCGCACAGCAGTGCGCCCGTCTAGCTGCGCGGCAAGCTCTTGGACGGGCGCACCGCTGTGCGCCCCTACGCCATGACCTCTGTCACGAACCTTCAAAGTGACAGGTCAAACCATAAGTTGGACGGTATAAGAAGCCCTGAACTGCGTCAATGAAACCCGACCACCGCATGCGGAACATAGGGCGCTTCCAGCGTCGCGATCTCGTCCGGCGTCAGCTTGACAGACAGCGCCGCCAGGGCGTCGTCCAGATGTTCCGGCTTGGTTGCCCCGACAATCGGACTGGACACCATCGGCTTCTGCAGTACCCAGGCAAGCGCGATCTGTGTCATGGGCAGGCCGCGCGACTTGGCGACTGCCGCCACGGCCTCCACAACCTTGCGATCGGCTTCAGCGGTCTTGGCATAGAGGCTGCGCCCGAACCCGTCCGTCTCTGAGCGTGCTGTCGCCTCGTCCCATCCCCGCGTCAGGCGGCCGCGCGCCAGTGGGCTCCACGGCATGACGCCGATCCCTTGCGCCGCGCACAGCGGCAGCATCTCTCGTTCTTCTTCGCGATACAGTAGGTTCACGTAGTTCTGCATCGTCACGAAGCGCGTCCAGCCATGCCGCTCGGCGACATGCAAGGCCGTGGCAAACTGCCAGGCGAACATCGATGAAGCCCCGATATGGCGCGCCTTGCCGGCCTTCACGACATCATGCAGCGCCTCCAGCGTTTCCTCGATCGGCGTGCCGTAGTCCCATCGGTGGATCTGGTAGAGATCGACATAGTCCATTCCAAGCCGCCTAAGGCTGGCATCGATTTCTGCCATGATCGACTTGCGCGACAGCCCGCCGCCGTTCGGTCCCGGCCGCATCGTGCCGTGCACCTTGGTTGCGATCACCAACTCGTCGCGCCGCCCATGCTCGCGCAGGATCTTGCCGACGATCTCCTCGCTGCTGCCGTCGGAATAGACGTTCGCAGTGTCGAAGAAGCTGATCCCGGCTTCGACCGCCTTTGCAATGATTGGGCGGGTCGCGGCTTCGTCCAGCGTCCAGTAGTGGCCACCTCGGTTCGGCTCGCCGAAGCTCATGCAGCCGAGACATAGCCGCGAGACGTCGAGGCCGGTGCGGCCGAGTTTTATGATTTGCATGTCATATCTCCGCGCCCTGATCGTTCGCCGGTTTGCTTAGCGGCGTTACACGCAGCAGCGTGATGCGGTTGCGGGTCTTCTTCACCACCTCGAATCGATAGCCATAGAACGTGAACGCCTGCCCTGGCTCGGGGATGGTCTGCGCCTCGTGAATGACCAGCCCTGCGATCGTCGTTGCCTCTTCGTCCGGCAGATCCCAGTCCTGATGCCGGTTGAGGTCGCGCACGGCCACCTGTCCATCGACGATGACTTTTCCGTCCGCTTGCGGACGGATGCCGCTGTCAGGGGTATCGTCGTGCTCGTCGGAAATCTGCCCGACGATTTCTTCGATAATGTCCTCCAGCGTGACTAGGCCCATCACCTCGCCGTACTCGTCCACCACCATGGCAATATGCGCCTTTTTGTGCTGGAAGGCGGCCAACTGATCCTTCAGCGTGGTCGTGTCGGGCACGAACCAGGGCGGCAGGATCAGCTTTTTCGGATCGATCTTGGCGCGGTCCCAGCCCTGCGCCACCAGCTCGCGCAACAGGTCCTTGACATGCAGGAAGCCGACGATGTTGTCGACGTCGCCCGACCAGGCCGGGATGCGCGTGAACTCCGTTTTCAGAGCATCCGTGATCAGCTTTTCGGGCGGATCGTCTGCGCATACCGTGTCCATCTCGGTGCGGTGCACCATGATGTCGGACACCTCGAGATCGCTGAGATCGAGAATGCCGCCGATCATGTCGCGGTCGCCCTTGACCACCGAGCCCTCCTTGTGGTGCAGGTCGATGGCGCCGCGCAGTTCTGAATGCGCCGCCTCTTCGGTGGCCGCCGCCGCCACCTTGACGCCGAGCGCGCCCAGGATCTTGCGCACCAGCCAGACCACGGTAAAGTTCACCGGCGACAGGATGGCGATCATGATGCGCACCAGCGGCGCCAGCGTCAGGGCGACCCGGTCGGCGTTGCTGATGGCGTAGGTCTTGGGCAGCACCTCGCCAAAAATGACCAACAGCACGCTCATGCCGACGGTGGCATAGAATACGCCGCTGGGGCCGAATTCGCCGACCAGGAACTCCGTCGCCAGCGCCGAACTCAGTGTAATGACGATGGTGTTGCCGAGCAGCAGTGCGCCGATCAGCCGGTCGCGGTTGGCGATCAGGCGATTGACCAGCCAAGCGCGCTTGTTGCCGTCCTGCTCCAGCGCGTGCATGCGGGCGCGTGAAATGGCCGTGAGCGCCGTTTCAGCCGATGAGAAGAAGGCGGCGCCGATCAGCAGGAGGATCACGCAGCCGGCGGCCAGGAAGAGTTCAAGGATGGGGGACATGGTGCTTTCGGGCTTGCGGAAAAATGCTCAGTAGAGGGAGTGAAACCAGGATGCGTCGGCTCTGACAGTCTCACCAACCCTGCCCCCACTCTAACCTTGCCCCGCAAGGGGGAGGGGTGGGGCTGAGGTCCAGGGGACAGTCTCGGTCATAGCCACTGTTCTCATTGTTGAAGCCGGCTGAACATGCCGAGCCGCTGGCAACGTCATCAGTCGCGATTGGCGGCCAGAAACGTCGCAATCTCAGCCCAGCTCTGCTCGCGGCTGACGAAGGCCGCGCCGACGCCGCGGGCAAGGATCAAGGTCGGCTGGCCAGACGTGACTTTCTTGTCCTGATGCATGAGCGTGACCAGTTCATCCGTGCTCGTCGCGGCCAACCCGGTCACATCGGCGATGCGCGTCGGCAACCCGGCATTGCGTAAGTGCAACTCGACCCGGCCTGCGGTCTGCGGCGCGCACAGTCGACGGCCTTCTGAAAAGCGGAATGCCAGCACCATGCCGATGGCGACCGCCTCGCCATGCAGCAGCTGGTCGGAAAACCCGCAGGCTGCTTCCAACGCATGGCCGAAGGTGTGGCCGAGATTGAGCAGGGCGCGTTCGCCGGTTTCTGTTTCGTCGCGCGCGACAATGCCGGCCTTGATGCGGCAGCAGGTGTCAATCGCACGGCTGCGCGCAACAGTATTGCTGCCATCGAGAATGCCCGCGGCGTCGCGCTCCAGCCCGGCAAAAAACGCTGTATCGCCGAGCAGTCCATATTTGGCCACCTCGGCATAGCCAGCCCGCATCTGCCGCGCCGGCAGCGTGTCGAGCGCGCCGAGATCGGCCAGCACCAGGCTCGGCTGATGGAACGTCCCGATCAAATTCTTGCCCTCGGGCGTGTTGATGCCGGTCTTGCCGCCGACAGACGAATCCACCTGTGCCAGCAGCGAGGTCGGGATCTGCACCATGCGCACGCCGCGCCGCACAATCGAGGCCGCGAACGCCGTCAGGTCGCCGATGACGCCGCCGCCGAGCGCCACCACCAAGTCGCTCCGTTCCAGCCCCGTCCTCAACAGGTTGCGGCAGACGCTTTCCAGCGTCGCAAAGCTCTTGCTGGCCTCGCCCGGCGCCACCACGATCGGCTCGGCCAGCAGCAGGCCGGCTGCGCGCAGACTGGCGGTCAGCGCGCCACCATGATGGCGGGCGACGTTCTGGTCGGTGACGATCACTGCGCGCGCAGCGGGAAATCGCTCGGCGATCAGCCGGCCAGCGTCCGCGATCAGCCCACGGCCGATCAGAATGTCATAGCTGCGCGAGCCGAGCTGAACCGGCACTTGGCGCGCATCGTGGGGGCCGCTCATGGCAGTGTGACCGAGTAGGGGGCATCCTCGCCCGGCAGCACCGGCAGCTGAGCTAGCGCCTCCAGGATCTCGGTCACGATCACCTCGTGCGCCACCTCGCGGCTCTGCACCGTCACATCGGCCATCGCATAAACCGGGTGCCGCACCTCCATGAGCGCGCGCATGGTCGCCTCGGGATCGGCGGTTTTGAGCAGTGGTCGGTTCGAGCGCTTGCGCACGCGGTGCATCAGTATGTCGATCCCGGCGCGCAGCCAGATCGAGAGGCCGCGGCGGCTGATATGCGCGCGCGTATCGGCATTCATGAACGCCCCGCCGCCGGTCGCAATCACCAGCCCGTGGTCATCCAGCAGCCTGCCGATGACGCGCTTCTCACCCTCGCGGAAATACGGTTCGCCATGCTCGGCGAAGATCTCGGGGATGGTCTGGCCGGCGGCCGCCTCGATCTCGGCGTCGGCATCCACGAAACGCAGATGCAGCTTTTCGGCCAGGCGCTTGCCGATGGACGATTTGCCGGCGCCCATCATGCCGACCAGCACGAGATTGCGGTGCCCGAGCCGCACGGTGAGGCGACTGGCGGGGTCAGGGTCGGAGGAAGGCGCGGCGGCCGGAGGGGCGGGGGTCATGACGGGGGGAACCTAGCCGGGCGCGGGCGGGATGACAATGGCAGGCGGCATGGCAGGCGGCAGGGGGACTTGATGTTCAGCTTCCACTCTACGTTGTCGGGCGAGAGCGCGGCCAACCGGGCGCTGATCTCGCGCGCGGATCAAGACAGTTCAATGATGGGCTCGCCTGCCGACAGTGCCGCCAGCACTTTCGGCAGCGAGCGTGCGAAGCGGTCGAGCAGCGTTCGGTTGCGGACGTTTCCATAGCGGATCCAGACAATCTGTGGTCCGGAAATCCGTTGCAGTTTCAATATGATGAAATCCTCGTCCTTCGAGATGATGGTCGCGCCGACGTGTTCGGCATAGTCCTAGATCGCGCTATCCTTGGCGCGGCCCATGTCGAGGTCGAGGACATGTTCGACCGTGCAACCGTTCGCGGCAATGAGTGGTTTCAGCGTGGCGGGAAGCTGCGTGTCGATCAGAAACCGCATCACTCGGCTGCGTGGATGATGGGATGGTCGTTCGAACGCGCGGCATAGGCGAGCACGGCCGTGATGTCCGCGTCTTCAAGGAACGGGTAGTCGGCGAGGATTTCGTCCCGGGGCGCACCAGCCGCCAGCAGCTCAAGCACATCCTTGACCCGCAACCGATAGCCCCGGATGCACGGCCGGCCGCCGCAAACTTCGGGATCGACGGTAATTCGCGAGATTGGCTCGGACATCGAGGGGGCTCCTGACTGATTGAAAGTCTATCAGAGTATCGCGACTCTTGAAAGCCGAAGCGGCATGACCGGCCGGGGACATGATGGTCACCTTCGGCCTGCGCTGGCGCCTCGGGCAGTCACGGACCCATCGCCGAAGGTGACCTTCGTGTCCCCGTTCCTGGGCCAAGACAACGGGGACACGAAGCTCATCTTGCTCGACGCCGGAGTGTAAACTCCAACGGCCGTCGGGCACGATGACCATCATGTCCCCTAGTGTTCTGTAACAATCATTTGGAACCCCGAAAAATCGTCATCCCGGCGCAGGCCGGGACCCGTCCAAGTCGATGCGAGGCACTCAGGACGTACGCGGTAAGCCTCTGTTTCAAAGCACTGTTTCCGAATTGCCAACT
>JANLQJ010000170.1:0-10437 GCA_031367715.1 Hyphomicrobiaceae bacterium
CTGCAGTATAATACCGTCCAACCTATCGTTTGACCTGTCACTTTGAAGGTTCGTGACAGAGGTCATGGCGTAGGGGCGCACAGCAGTGCGCCCGTCTAGCTGCGCGGCAAGCTCTTGGACGGGCGCACCGCTGTGCGCCCCTTGCGCTTGCGAGCATGAGTCAAACGATAGGTTGAACGGTATTAGTCGAACAAGAGTTGGCGGTTGCCAATTCAATCTATTGGAAAACTACTCCTGGGCAAGCGCACTGGCGCCCGCATCTACGTGTGCACCTCGACCGTGATCCGGGCGCCCGTCGTGGTGTTGGTCGCCGACACCGATCCGCCATGGGCCTCGGCAACCGCGCGCACGATAGCAAGACCGAGCCCGTTTCCCGACGGCGACCGGCCCTCGTCGCTGGCCCGCGTGAATGGGTCGAAAATATCGGCCAGCTGCTCGGGCGGGAAACCGGGTCCGGAATCCTCGACGGCGAAGCGCACCTTGCCGCCGGCCCGAGCGGCCTCGATGCGAACGTTGCCGCCGGCCGGCGTGTGTCTTATGGCATTCTCGAGAAGATTTCTCAGCGCCTGATGGATTCGGTCGGGATCGAGTTCGACCCGGTCGTCGGACGCCTCGACGTCAATGGTCACCCTGGCGTCTCGCGCTTGCGTCGCGACCGACTGAACGCTGCGTTCGGCCAGATCTTGCAACCGCGCCCGGATGCGGCGCACCGGCAGCCGGCCACCGCGCGCGCGTGCGAGCACCAGCAGATCGTCGGCGAGCCGCTGCAAGCGATCGACATCCTCCTGCGCACTTCTGAGCGCGGCCTCCAGTTCGGGAACCGGACGTTTGCGGGCGAGTGCGAGCTCGATCTCGCCGCGCAGTGTCGCCAGCGGTGTCCGCAATTCGTGGCTGGCGTTGTCGACGAAACGGCGTTCGCGTTCGATGGCACCTTGCAAGCGATCAAGCATGGAGTTCAACGTCGTCGCCAAACGCGCCAACTCGTCGCCGGAATTGGGTACGGGCAGCCGTCGGCCGGGTTCGAAAGCGGAGATCGCAGCCGCCTCCCGCCGCATGTGCTCGACCGGCCGCAAGGTTGCGCCAGCCAGCAGCCAGCCGGCCGCCGCCGTCAACACGATGGCGAACGGCCCGATCGTGAGCATCACTTCGAGCAGCCGCTGCAAGGCTGCGTTGACGTCGCTGAGCGTCGCGCCTACCACCACGATCCCACGCGTGGGCGTGCTGACCGGCACGGCAAACAGGCGGAACGGATCGTCAAGGCTTTCATAACGCCCGATCTCGTCGTTTTGCCGGCTGACGAAAAACGGCTCGACGATACCTTTGATTTCGCCAGCGCTGAGCAGCGGCGCGTTGGCTACCGCCGATGTGGTCTCGACGATCTCGCCGGACGAAGCGAGGATCTGGGCGAAGGCCTCATCGGCATCTATCAGCCGACCCTCGGCCAGGACGGCCGCCGAATTGGTGGTATGGCCCAAAGAATTCGCGATGACTTGCGCGCGCGACCTCAGGCCGGCATCGACGGAGGCCAGCAGGTCCGACTCGACCCGCAGGTAGCCGAGCCAGCCGAGGCCGGCTAGCACGACGGCCATCGCGATGCCGAACACCAGCGTCAAGCGCAGCTTAATTGGTAATCGCATCCGGCTGCTCGTGTTTCAGGCGGTAGCCCACGCCGCGAATTGTTTCGAGGGAATTGCGCCCGAACGGGCGGTCGATCTTGCTGCGCAGATAGCCGACATAGACGTCGACGATGTTGGGATCGCCGTCGAACGCAAAGTCCCAGACGTGCTCGAGCAGACGTGCTCGGGTCAGCGCTTCATCAGGATACTGCATGAAATAGTGGAGGAGGGCGAATTCCGTCCTGGACAGGGATACCGGCTCGCCAGCGCGCCGCACTGAATGGTCCGAGGGATCGAGCCAAAGGTCGCCAAGTTCGAGCACTGACGGCCGTCTCTGCGGTGAACGGCGGATCACCGTTCGGAGCCGCGCGAACAGTTCTTTGAAAGCGAACGGCTTGGTCAGGTAGTCGTCGGCCCCGCCATCGAGGCCGCGCACCCGGTCGGCGACGTCGTCGCGTGCCGTCAACATCAGCACCGGCGCCCAGCGTTCGGCCTGTCGCAATTGCCGGCAGACCTCGAAACCGTCGATGTCGGGCAGCATCACGTCGAGGACGATCACGTCGAAGGCAATCTCGGTCGCAAGCCAGACGCCATCGACGCCGTTGGCGGCGATATCGACGGCATAACCCTGCTCGCACAATCCGCGCCGAAGCAGGTCCGCCATCTTCGCTGAATCCTCGATAACCAGGACACGCAAGACCCCGACCTCATAGCGGCACGCGCGCCGAAACGCGATCATAAACCACCCTACATGAGAGATCGATGAGAACGGCTAGTGTTCTGTAGCAATCATTTGGAACTCCGAAAAATCGTCATCCCGGCGCAGGCCGGGACCCGTCCAAGTCGATGCGAGGCACTCAGGACATACGCGGTAAGCCTCTGTTTCAAAGCACTGTTTCCGAATTGCCAACTGCTGCAGGTCCCGATGGTTGGACAGGTCCCGGCCTTCGCCGGGATGACGAAAAATCGGAAACCATTTGAATGAGTCAGAACACTAGGACCATGCCTTGCGACCCGGGGCGGCTTTCCGAACGGTCGCAACTCCCTGAAAACCTCTCACCATTCGCTCAGGATGCGTGTGCCAGGTTCAGTGCAAGGTCGCCGTCCAGATCAATCTGACACCTGGCGCAGCGACCGGCAAAGGAGAACCGATATGTTCCGCAACCCGTTGCCTGCGGCAGCCGCCGCTGTCGTCTGCTTGACCGCCACCGTGTCATCGGCCGCCGACATGGCACCGTATCATCCGGTGATCGATCCGGCCAATTTCGTCAGTGAGATCACCAATCCCTATTTCCCCCTCAAGCCAGGCACCGTCTTCAAGTTCGAAGGCACCCGTGACGGCGTGGCGCGCCGCGACGAGATGATCGTCACCGGCGAGACCAAGGTCATCTTGGGTGTCAAATGCAGCGTCGTGCGCGACGTCGCCTCGAGCGACACCGAAATCGTCGAAAAAACCGTCGACTGGTACGCCCAGGATAAGGACGGCAACGTCTGGTATTTTGGGGAGGACACGGCGGAATACGCCAATGGCAAGGTCACCAGCACCGCCGGTACGTGGATGGCGGGAGTGGATGGGGCGCTGCCCGGCTACATCATGAAGGCCAAGCCGGCCATCGACGATGGCTATCGCCAGGAATACCGCCCGGGCGTCGCCGAGGACTTCGCCAAGGTCATCAAGATCGACGCATCCGCCGGCGGTCCCTCCGGCAAGTACGAGAACGTGGTGGTGACCGAGGATACCGATCTGCTCGACAAGGCCAAGTTCGAGCACAAGTGGTTCGCCCCCGGCGTCGGCCCCATTGGCACCGACGGCATGGTCGGGGGCCACCACGAGATCCGCACGCTGAAGGCTATTCTCAAATCCCAGTAGACAGCGGAGTTGAAGCGATGGGCCAACCCGCGACAGCGGCACTGGAGGCACGCGGCCTCTATCACATCTATCAGAAGGGCCACGTCAACACGGTCGCGCTGCGTGGCGCCGAGCTGGTCCTCGAACAGGCCTCTTGGACCACTGTCATGGGTCCCTCGGGAAGCGGCAAGAGTACGCTTTTGCACATCCTGGCGGGGCTACTCGAACCGAGTGCCGGCTTGGTTACGGTCGGGGGCGAGGATGTCACGCGGCTCGCCCCCACCCAGCGGGCCGAATGGCGGCGCCGGAGTGTTGGACTGGTCCTGCAGCGCGACAATCTGCATCCGCAACTCGATGCGGCGGAAAACATCGCCCTGCCCTTGCGCATCCAGGGCCGGCCTGGCGGCGAAATCGCCGCCCGGGTGGATCAGCTGCTTGAGCAAATCGGCTTGGCGACAAGACGGCGACACCGCGTTGACCAGCTGTCGGGAGGCGAAGCGCAGCGCGTCGCCATTGCCGTCGCGCTCGCATCCCGGCCCAAGGTGCTGCTGGCAGATGAACCGACCGGCGAACTCGACGAAGCGACGGCGGCGAACATACTCGATCTCATCGGGGCCCTGCGCGGCAGCGAGCGCGTGGCGATCCTGACGGTGACCCACAACAAACAAGTCAACGAGCGGGCGAGCCGGACCTTGACGATGCGTGATGGAGTACTGACCGATGCCAAATGACATGAATTCCGCCATGGTCCTGGCGGTCGAAGCGGTCGGCCTCACTCGCACCTATGGCGGCGCTGGTGCCAGGCTGCCGGCGCTAAAGAGTGTGTCGCTGAACGTCGTCCGCGGCGAGGTCGTCGCCGTCACGGGGCCGAGCGGCTCAGGCAAGAGCACCCTGCTGGCGATCCTGGCTGGGCTCGATCTGCCGGAAACCGGCATCGCCAGGTTGGCCGGCACCGACTGGCAGACGCTTGCGGGCTCCGACCGGGCGCGATTCCGGCGGCGTCATTGCGGGTTCATCGCCCAGGGGCTCGCGCTGCTGCCGCAGGCGACCGCCGCCGAGAACATCGAAGTGCCATTGTTGCTCGACAGCATCGCTGCTGCAGAACGCGCTCGCCGGGTCGTCAGAGCACTGGAGCGGGTCGGCCTCTCCCATCTCACCGCTTCGCTCACGGACGAACTTTCCGGCGGCGAACAGCAGCGCGTCGCGATCGCCCGCGCGCTTGTGCTGGAACCGGCAGTCGTCCTGGCCGACGAGCCGACCTGCAACCTCGACTCGGTGACCGCGCAGACCATCGCCCGACTGCTGGTTTCGGCAGCGCGGGAGCGCGGCGCGGCCGTCATCCTGGTCACCCACGATCCGGCAATTGCACAACATGCCGACCGGATCGTCACCATGCATTCGGGAGCAATCGCATGACCCGCGCCACCACGACAACCCCGGCCACCGGTCGCGGCATGAGCTTTTGGCTGCTGCGTCGCAGCATGCTGCGCGCGCCCTGGCGCCTTGTGCTGGAGGCGATCGCCGTCGCCTTTCCGGTGGCGATGTTCGCGGCAACTCTCTGGTACGTTGATGCTGCGGTGCAATCCATGACGCCGAATGCGCTGTCCTCGGTGCAGGTCGAAATGCGCGCGGTCGCCAAGTCGCTCGATGCCGACATCACCGCAATCAACTCAAGGCTCGCCGCTGCGCCTGGCGTCAAGCTGGCCGAGCCATTCGCGGCGGCCAAAGTCCTGGTCTCGTCCGGCAACTCGGGACAGTTGACGGCACGGCTTTTCGCCGTCGACCCGAGTTACTACGTTTCGCATCCCTGGGTCAGGATTGTCGAGGGTTCGCCAAGCCAGGGCGCCATGCTGAGCCAGTCGGTCCGAGGCGCAGCCGAATTCGCCGCCGCAACGTCGATTACCATCAGCCTGCCGGGCGACGCGCCGGAATTCAGCCTGACGCTGCCAATTGGTGGCGTTGCCGACCTGCGCGAGGCGACAACCTGGTTTTCGATTCCCTATGGCGAAGTGCAAGGCGATATCGTCACCGTGCCGCGCGCCATCATTATCGACACCAAAACCTTCGAGCGCGAACTCCTGCCGGTGCTGCGCGACTGGGCCAAGAAGGGGGGGCTGCCTGCGTTCGATCCGGGATCGAACGAGCTTCCCTCCGCCAGCCTCGAATCCCACGTCAGCATCGATCATGCCGATTATCCGCCGGACCCAGGCGAGGCTTCTATCTGGACCGGCCAACGGCAGAAAGCCCTGGGGCGTCAGGCCGGATCCGCCGTGATCATTGCCGACAACGCCGCAGAGGCGCTGCTCGAAAGCCACGCGGACGCTATCAATGCCAAGATGCTCTTTCTGCTGCTCGGCATCCCCGGCGTGTTGGTTGCGGCGGCACTTGGCCTGACCGGGGCTGCGGCCTTGGTCGAATCCTATCGCCGCGAGGACGCGCTGCTCAGGATGCGCGGCGCGACCAATGGCCAACTCGCCGGTTTGGCGATGCTCCAGGCGGCTGTTGCAGGTTTCGCCGGATCAGTGCTTGGACTGCTGGCGGCAGCCCTTGCGGTAAGCGCGGTGACCGGCCGGCCGATCTGGCAGGGCGTGCCCTGGGAAAACCTGCTCTTGTCCGCCGCGCTGGCCGTGGCGGCCGGCGGCATCAGTTCCGCCATCCGCGTCCTCGGCTTGCGACGCGCAAGCCGCCGCAGCGATACCGCCGAGCGGCGGTTGCTGAGCCACGGTTGGTCGCCGGCCTGGCGCGTCGCCCGTCTCGATCTTGTCGCCCTCGCAGTGGGGGCGGCCGTCCTCGCCATCAATGTCCTGGCGGGTGGATTGAAGCAGAGCCCGATCGAGGGCACCGCGCTGATGCTGTCGTTCTATGTGCTGCTGGCGCCGCTGGCGCTATGGCTTGGCGCCACTCTGCTACTAACTCGCGGCTTGCTCGCAGGCCTGTCGACCTTTTCAAAACCCGAGAGAGCCAGCCCGCTTGCCTCGTGGACTGGGACATCCTTGCGTTGGCTTGGACGGCGGCCGGCCCACATGGCGCGCGCGCTGATTACGGGAACGCTCGCGGTGGCCTTCGGCGCCGAAGTGCTGACCTTTGCCGCAACCTATCGCACGGCCAAAGACGTCGATCAGTCGGCTGCAATCGGTTCCGATCTCAGGGTGACGCCGGGCGATCCACGCTTTGCCCTGCCGTCGCTCGGACCGGACATTGCGGCCGTCAGTCCGATCCGGCTCGTTCCGGCGCGCGTCAACACCGATCGCAAGACCGTGCTCGCCATCGAGCCCAGTTCGTTTGCCGCAACCGCAACAAGTGCCCCGCGGATGTTGCAGGGCGTGGGTCTCCAAGCCCTGGTCAAGGATCCGAACGGCGTTCTGATCAACAACGAACTCGCGACGGATTTGCAGCTGGGGGTTGGCGACAAGCTTGAACTGACGATCTTTCCGGACGACTTCGAAAGCGCCAAGGACATGCAGCTGACCGTGCTCGGCGTCTACAGCGCATTCCCGCCGACCTTCCCGGCGACGGAGGCCGTCACCAGCGTCGGTTCCTTGCCACGCGCGGAACTGGTCCCGCCCGACTTCTATCTGGCCAAGGTGGCGCCGGGCCGCCAAGCCGCGCCCGTCGCCGCGAGCCTTGAGAGAGGCCCGCTGGCACAAAAGTTCGTGGTCGCGACCGCCTTGGCGCCCAAGCAGCGCGGGCTGACGGCGCTCAATCTCGGCGGCATGAGCCTGCTCGAAGCCGTCGGCGCCAGCCTCGTCGCCGCGATCGGCGTCGCCGTGCTCGGTGCCTTCCTGGTGATCGAGCGCCGGCGCGAATTCGCCATCCTGCTGTCCGTTGGCGCCGATTCCCGGCAGATCCTCACGGGGCCTGCGCTCGAAGGCGCCGTGGTGGTGCTTGGAACTTTGCTCTTCGGCATCCCGATCGGCCTTGGGCTCGGCATGTTGGCGGTGAAGGTGCTTGGGCTGTTCTTCGCGCTCGAGCCGCCATTGCTCACCTTGCCGCTCGGCGGACTGGCGGCGCTCGCCGCGTTCGTGATCGCCACCTCAACGCTCGCCATCGGCATTGCGCTGGCTGCCGTCTTGCGCATCCGGCCTGCCGCCATTCTGAGAGCGCCGTGATCCAGGCGGCGCTCTCACCGGCCTCTCATCCTGACGATGCCACACTGGCCACAACCAAACAGGAGCAACCCGATGATCAATCGCTTCGTGATCCAAGCCTTTTCGGCCATCGCCATCATCGCTGCCGCCGGTGGTTCCGCCATTGCCGGTCAAGCCGTCGATGCAGCGAATTTCGGCGCGGCCATCAACAACCCCTGGCTGCCCTTGAAGCCTGGAACCGTTCTCACCTACAAAGGAACCAAGGACGATAAACCGGCGGCGCTTGTCGTGACGGTCACCGGCAGGACCAAGACGGTCGACGGCGTCGTCTGCGTGGTCGTGGAGGAAATGGTTTCGCTCGCGGGCGTGCCTGCCGACAAGACCAGCGGCTATTACGCCCAGGACAAGACCGGCAACGTCTGGAGCTTCGGCGAGGACGTGCAGGAGCTGAATTCCAAGGGCAAGGTCATCAAGGTCGAAGGCTGGCACGCTGGCATTGATGGCGCTTCACCGAGCTTGGTCATGGAAGCGGCACCCGCCAAGGGCCACACCCTGGTCAATGCGTTTACCAACGACCACTCCGAGGTCGTGAGCCTCGCCAAAGCCGTCAAGGTGCCCTTCGGCTCCTACAAGGACGCCCTGGTGACCAAGGAATGGACGCCCGACACACCGGATGTGCTCACGAACAAATACTATGTGCGCGACATCGGCGCGGTTCGCGACGTGGCGATCAAGGGCGACAACGAGGAATTCGTCCTCGTGGACAGGAAGCAGTAATGGGGCTCGGGGCCTCTAGTAGCGGCCAAGTTTGGCCGAAGGGTGCAATGCGGCGATAGGGCTGCCGCCCGTAAACTTGTGGAACTCTCCCAGTTCGGCTCGTGCCGCATCACGCAACAGCGACACATCGCCCGAGGGCAGCACCAGGTCGAAGCCGTCGCGGAACAGCGAGGCCCAGTCGCGGCCGGCGCTTGGCACGGTGCCGGTCTTCTTTCCCGCCTTGCAGGCTACGGCCAGCACGCGATCGACCATGGCGTTCACGTCGGGATGATCGAGGTCGAGGATGTGGCCGGCGTCGGCCGCCAGATCGTTCCGTCCAATGAAGATAATGTCGATGCCGTCGACGGCGCAGATGGCTTCCACGGCGTCTACGGAGCGCACGGATTCGATCTGGCAGGCCACCACCAGGTCAGCGGCGGTCTTGAGCGTGTAGTCCGTGTCGAGACCATACCGGGAGGCGCGGGCCACGCCAGCGGCCCAGCCGCGATTGCCCTTTGGTGGATAGCGGCAGGCCGCGACGGCCGCGCGCGCCTGCTCGGCCGATTCCACCATCGGGATCATCACGCCCTCGGGGCCGAGATCGAGCAGCGGCTTGAGGAACGCGGGATCGCCGCTCGGCACACGCACCATCGCCGAGGCGGACGAACGCTGCACACCCCGCATCATGTTGCCCGTGTCGCCGAGGCTGCCGGGGCCGTGCTCCATGTCGATCAACACCACGTCGTAGCCGAGGAGGCCCATCATCTCGGCAATGGCCGGATGGCCGAGCTGCATCCAGACTCCGAACAAGGGGCGGGTCTCGGAGAGAGCGGCTTTCAGTCGATTGGGGGAGGCCATGGATGGGTCCGGAGAGAGATTGGCTACAGTGCGAATAGCCGGTTGGGAGTCGGGCTGATGACGACCTCGTTCAGGCAGACTGTAGCAGGGCGCGTGGCGATGAACAGGATGAGTTCGCCGAGATCGGCGGGGCGCAGCATCGTTTCGCGCTCGGCCTGGGTCGGCGGCACTGGGCGGGTGTTGAGAATGGGCGTCTCGACCTCGGCTGGGATGATCACGGTCGAGCGGATGCCATTGGCCGACTCTTCCATGTTGATGGTGTGGCTCATGGCGATGACGGCGGCCTTCGATGCCGTATAGCCGGAGCCGGCGATGTTGTTGAGGTAGTGCCCCGCCCAGGACGAGACATGCATCAGTACGCCGTCGTTCCGAGGCCTCATCATCTGCATGGCCACGGCGGAACAGTAGAACGGCGCCGCAAGGTTGGTGCCGAGCACGGTATCGATCGATCCCGTGGTCAACTCATGCCAGCGGCGTTCGCGCACGTTGGTCCCGGCATTGTTGACCAGGATGTCGAGTCGGCCCTTCCAGCCCGCGATGCGAGTTGCGATGGCCTGCGCGGTCGCGGCCACGGCCACGTCGCCGGCTGCCACCAGCGCATCGCCTCCTTGCGCGCGGATGCGGGCGGCCAGTGCGTCGAGCGGCTCGATCCGGCGGCCTGTCAGCACGACAGCAGCGCCAGCGCCGGACAAAGCAAGCGTCGCGGCTTCACCGATGCCACCGGCGGCCCCGGTGATCCAGGCGACTTTACCCGTGAGTGCTGTCATGGAACTCGGTCCAATATCATGCGGAACGACTACCGCGACACGCCTCCCGGAATCTGACGCGCCTTTTCGCGCGGCAGATATCCGAGACCTTTACGTGGTGCTGCCACGGCACGACTGTCGCCGCACGCGTGGAGACAGGGCGCGGAGTGAGACCCTTCATTGCCCCAGCAGGTAAGGGTCCCGGATATTCGGCGCGCAAGTAAAAGAGGCGCGCCGAATTCCGGGAAGCGTGGTGGCAAGGTGACCATCAGGAGACGCTGAAACGACTGATCGACAGCAGACGAGCAGGGCGGCGGAACATCTGCCCCGCCGCCCCGGTCTCTTGTCACAAGACCATCAGCTCACTTGCCGATGCAGGTGGTGACGTTCTCGGGCGTGCAGACGTCGAGGCCGGTGTAGGTCGGGTCCTTAGGATTGCCCTTGCCTTCCTTGATGGCGAGCAAAGCCAACATCGACTTGTAGCCCATCTCGAACGGACGCTGGCCGACCTGGCCGAGGCTCAG
>JANLQJ010000175.1:0-3224 GCA_031367715.1 Hyphomicrobiaceae bacterium
CCGATTGCCGCGCGCCAGACTATGGTGGGTGCACTCGGGCGAAGCGATCAGCAGATCGACCTTGCCAACGTCCGGGAAGATCTCGGCGCCAGTCTGATCCGATAGCGTTGCCGTGACGACATTCTTGCGTGCCGTGGCGAAATTGTCGGCATAGGTGGCCGTCGCCATGGGCCAGAGATCGACTGCACCGACCATCCGGATGCCGGCGGCTGTAGCGCCCCAGCTGCTGCCGCCAGCGCCACAGAACAAGTCGATTCCGCGCAGCCCCATCTCGTTCTCGCGCTCCAGAAACGAATCATCCGCTTCTCAGAGTTACCTGGTCTTGCCTTTGCAGGCCAGCGGTACTCTCGACAGCGGCCAGGATACGCCCAAGACATCCATCGGGATCGCGCTCGAGCTGGTGCTCCCAGATCCGGATCACCGTCCAGCCCGCACGTCGCAGCCTGGCGTGGTTGCGGGCGTCGCGTTTCCGGTTGGCCGCGATTTTCTGTTCCCACTTTTCCGAGAGTTTCAGCCTCCAGGCGGGGAACCGCCAGCCGTGCCAGAAATCGCCGTCCACGAAAACCGCCACTTTCGCCTTCCGCAACACGAAATCCGGTCTGCCCGGCAGATCAGAGACATGCGACTCGAACCGACGCCGGGCCCGTTTGAGCATCGACGCCAGCTTGAGCTCGGGCCCGGTACCCTTGCCTTTGATGCGAGCCATCACGGCGCTTCGCCTCTCCGGGCTCATGATATCGCCGCGATGGGGTCTGACCTTCGCTTCATCTCTGGAAGTCTTCATGGAAACACCGGAGGGCGGGACATTGCTCAGTAGGGTTCGCTTCTCTTGCTGTCCCCGGGCATATGGATATGTTCGTAAGGTGCTTTTCAATGATTCGATGAATTTCCATCCCGAGGAGCAGCGTGGCTGTGGACTACGAGATCGCCGCGCCCAAGGCCAGCACACTTGTCGAGTCATTGCGCGGCGTGGGCTATTCCGCAGCGACAGCAATCGCCGACCTGATCGACAACAGCATATCAGCAGGTGCGCAGAATGTCTGGCTGCGCTTCAATTTCGACGGGCCGGCGTCCACGATATCCATCCTGGATGATGGTCGCGGCATGTCTGGGGATGGACTGCGGCGGGCCATGGTGCTGGGTGCCAGCAATCCGCTTGGCTCGCGACAGTCGGCAGATCTGGGACGCTTTGGACTGGGACTGAAAACTGCGTCGTTCTCACAATGCCGATGCCTCACCGTCGCATCCCGTCACGACTCCCAAACTGCGGTGCGGCGTTGGGACCTCGACTATCTCGCTCAATCGGGCGCTTCAGACTGGCGGTTGCTCATGGCGGCGCGACTAGGCTCCGAGCGCCATTTGCAGCCGCTGCATGAGCTTGCCACTGGCACGATCATCGTCTGGGAAGTGCTGGATCGGATCACCGCCGGATATCGTTCGGGCGAGCGCAAGTCGGAAGACGCGTTCTATGCCGTGGCGTCGGAAATCGATGCGCATCTGGGCCTGGTCTTCCATCAGTTCCTTGAGGGACACGGAGCTGCGTTGCGCATCTTCATCAACGGCCAACGTGTGAAATCGTGGGATCCCTTCATGCGCTTCCATCCGGCGACCGAATCAACGCCGTCCGAGGTCGTCTCGACGACTTCCGGCAAGGTTGAATTGCAGGGCTTTGTTCTGCCGCATCGGGACAAGTTGACGGATGACGAGAACTTGCGCGGCGGCGGCTCGGAAGGTTGGGCCGCATCGCAAGGCTTTTACGTCTACAGGGCGCGCCGCTTGATGGTCGCAGGTGGCTGGCTGGGGCTTGGCGTACCGCGACAGTGGACGATGGAAGAGCCGTATCGCCTCGCGCGCCTCCGGTTGGAGTTCGAGAACAGCGCCGACGCCGACTGGGACATCGACGTCAAGAAGTCTGTTGCGAGACCCCCGCGGGTGTTGCGGCCTCGCCTGTCGGACTTGGCGAACATCGTCAGGGAGAAAGCGATCCGCGTTTTTGCCCACCGCGGCAACTACGGAGCGCGAACAGCAGTCGCCGAGGTTGTTCCAGCTTGGGAAAGCGGCTCCGTCGGGAGCCGGCAGGGACATCGGGTGAATCGCAAGCATCCCGTCGTACAGCAGGCGCTGCAGGCCGCTGGCGACCAGGCCGCGATTGTCGAGGCCGCCCTCAGGATCATCGAGGTGACGGTGCCGGTCGAACGCATCTGGCTTGAGACCGCCGAGCGCGGTGAGGTCAAGGAAGCGCCGACCGGACTTGAGGCACCGGCTGAAATCGTGGCCATCGCCCGGGCCCTTGTCAACCGTTGGACAGGGAAGATCGGAATGACTCTGCCCCATGCGCTTGAGCAGCTGAGCAAGACTGCGCCCTTTCAGATGTACCCTGGGATTGCGCGACAGCTTCAAGTTTTTGGCCATTCAACCGGGACCGACAAATGACCAAGACGATCCACCAGGCCGCGCTCGAAATGGCTCAGTCGATGCTGGACACGATGAAGAGCGATGAAGGACAGCTGCCGGAGAGCACTATCCCCACCGTTGTTGATCAGGTGCTCGGCCTGCCTCACCTCAAGGCGATCACGGCGACCGAGCGGACCAACCTGATCCGCGAACTTGAGAGCCGATACAGCGTGTGGATCGGCAAGCCGACGCTTCTCGTGGACAACGACGACCACGAGGCTTGGCTCACGCCGGAGCGCCGGAAAGGCGGGCGGCTTTGGGCGCGCTATCGCCAGTACCTGGAGAGAGGCTGGTCGCCGATTGCCGTAGACGCACTCGATGAATCGTCTCATCGGATTCTCGGACTTCTCGAGGATCCCAAACGCGCCGGCCAATGGGACCGGCGCGGCATGGTCGTCGGTCACGTGCAGTCCGGTAAGACGTCGAGTTACACTGGGCTCATCTGCAAAGCGGTCGATGCCGGTTACAAGGTGATCATCGTTCTCGCAGGCATCCACAACAACCTGCGCAGCCAGACGCAGATGCGCCTGGACGAAGGGTTCCTCGGCTATGAGACCGAGGAGCGGGACGTTGGCGGGAAGCGCCAGGCGCACATCATCGGTGTCGGCGAGATCGATCCGACGCCAGGTAAGACCCTGGACTACGTCACGACACGGCACGACAAGGGCGACTTCACCCTGACGCGCGGCAAGAACTTCGGGATCAATCCGGGCGGCAATCCGTTGCTCTTCGTAGTGAAGAAAAATGGCAGCGTACTGAAAAACCTGCAC
>JANLQJ010000176.1:0-1851 GCA_031367715.1 Hyphomicrobiaceae bacterium
GCGTCGAACACCTGCTTGGCGGCCTGTTCGTCGACCGCGGCATCGACGCCGAACAGCGTGGCTGTCACCTGGCGCCAGTCCACCCCAGCCGCGACGGCGTCGAGCAGACTGGCGTAGATCGCAAAATGGGCGCGATCATAGGCGGTCACTACCGCACTCTCGGTAGGCATCGGAAGGGTCATCGCCGTGCTCTGCAAGATGATACCGGGTGGGCACCCAGGGGTTGTATCATTTCCATTCGGCAGTGATTTACATACTATAGTGGATAAATTGGCGCGGGGATATCCGTCAAGCCAGTCCGCATGGACATGCGGAAACTGGTCGGGAGGAATGTGCAGAGGTTCAGGCTCGCAAGCGGTCTGACGCAGGAACAGCTCGCCGAGAAGGCCGGACACAGCCAGCAGTACATCAGCGGTCTGGAACGCGGCGCCCGCAATCCGACTGTGGTATCGTTGTTTGAATTGGCTGAGGCCTTGAAGGTGACACCGGCCGATTTGGTCGCGCCCGATCAACAGGGCGGTGACAGCCAACGCCCGGGCGACCCAGCCAATCGATCGGATAGCTGTAATTGCGACCTCCCGAAATAGCCTTCGGGCGCGCGACCGCTGGCAAAGATCTCGGGTCGCCGTAAAATAAGAGGAATAGCCGTTCGCATGGAAACGGGACTTTGGTCAGCTGTCATCCAACCGGACCGGCTGGCGTGAATCGCTCGTGCGTCGATGTCATCGGAAATTTCAGGAGGAAAGGACTGCCGCCGCCGGATGCTCGACACCTCACAATTTTTGACGATTTCTGCGAAGCCTCGTTCCCATATCTCCAGGCCTTGCAGACATTCAGGCATGATGTCAGTGCTGGAATAGACGGTGTTGACGAGCTGCTGGAGGTGGCCAGTGTTATGCAGGGTGCGGCTTCTGAGTTCGAACGATATGCCAAGTGCCGCCATTTTATCATTGATGAGCCTGCGGAAGTCGTGGACACGGGCGGGCTTGGCCAATGCAAAGCCGGACAACTTGCGCCGCCAGCACAGTCGTGGAACTTGCGGAAGCGTCACGTCATTCGGTCGCACTTCGCCCGCTCATCGAGGTATTTCGAACTCTTGTAGCCGGATGCAAAAGTGGACTGCATGATGTGTCGCTGTCATCAAGGCCGTCTGCCTCGACCTTGCCGGCAACCGGCGCGACGCAGAGAAAGCTGCCATTGGCCTCATCTCTTGATCAGCACCGGATCATCAAGAAGGCGTGGCCGCTGGACCTCGGTCAACGGACATTGGGTGGGGCGGGCTCGGGGTGGGGCGGGCTCGGGGTGGGAGAGAGCGGATCATTGATCCGAAGTCAGCGAATTGGCCGAAAACCGACCGTCGACAGGCCGTCGAGATGGCGCGAAGTAACAACATTTCAAGAGCCACTGTTCACTTTGATCAGCATCGTTGTGAGTGGGCGGTCTTAGAATGTCGTTCCGTCGGAGACGATCCGGATTGGTGGCTGGCCACCTTGGCGTTTCAGACTGGCTATCTTGCGTCCCGCGCTCCACGTGCCTCCTTGCAGCAGCGCAGCGAGCGGCATGGCTCCCGCCGGCATGCCCAACTCGGCGCGCACAAGAGGGGCCAGCCGGTCGATAAGCGCAACGGTCAGAGCCCGCCATTCGACGATCAGAGGTGCACCCGCCTTATGGGCCTTCGCCAGATCATCGGGTGATCTGGGTTCGACCACGCCGAGGTCGACGAACAGACCGCCGTTGCGGTACTCGGCCAGCCCTGTCAAGCCATCCATGTCCGTCACGCTGATGCCGGCTGCCTCGCTTGGCTCGAGCAAGGAATAGGTCAACCATTGCGACAACTTGTGAAACGGGACG
>JANLQJ010000225.1:0-1852 GCA_031367715.1 Hyphomicrobiaceae bacterium
ACGTCCTGAGTGCCTCGCATCGACTTGGACGGGTCCCGGCCTTCGCCGGGATGACGATTTTTCGGGGTTCCAAATGATTGTTACAGAACACTAGACGGGCGCACTGCTGTGCGCCCCTACGCCATGACCTCTGTCACGAACCTTCAAAGTGACAGGTCAAACCATAAGTGGGCTGGTTTAACACCAACCAAGCCATCTTTTGACTTGTTCCCAAGATCCAAGGCCAAGGGCCGCCCCCGCGCGCGGCATATTCAGTGGCAAACCTCGATGACGATGGCATGCATGTTGCGGTTGCAAGTGAGTTGCGGCGAGCAATAGAGCCGCTCGACTTTGGAATAGGAAATGATCGCGGCGCCCGCCGGGCAGCCGATGATCAGCTCCAGGATCGGACCGCGATCGGTGACCGCCTCGACCCTGGCCTGCGGGCGCTCGGCCGGCAGCGGCGACACCGGAGCGCCGCCGCCAAGCGATGGATAGACGGTGAAATTGGCCAGGATCAGTCCTGCTGCGAGCCAATTGGTCATTGAGCCTGCCTTTGCGCTGGCGCGGCGCACCGAAACGGCACGCGCGCTCGCCAGCAGTCAGGCAAGTTCCGTGCCACGGCAGCAGGTGTCCAACCCGAACGCTACCGATCCGCCTTGTCATCGCGATAGATCGAGAACAGCGAGGCCGGGAACTGGGCGCCATAGTGCCAGCCGCGGCGCACCTTGTTGTACAGCGCATGCGGACGGTTGTCGGGCTCGACGACCTTGCGATAGAGATGCCAGGTCGCGTGACCGAGCACCGGCACGACGATCGCGAGCCCGAGGAAGAAAGTGAGGAAGCCGACCGCCAGGGCCAGGGCCACGATCAGCCCCCACAGCGCCATGGTGAGCGGGTTTGCGGCCACCGCCCGCACCGAAGTGAGCACGGCAACGACCGGTCCAACATTGCGGTCGAGCAGCAGCGGGAACGACACCACGCTCAGGCAAAGCGCCAGCGCGGCAAACACAAAGCCGATGGCGTTGCCGGCGATGATCAGCGCCTGGCCATGCGGCGTGGTCAGCACTTCATGGGCAAAGCTCAGCCATGAGGCGGGCTCGGCGTAACCGAAATTTTCGACATAGAGTGCCTGGGCGACCGCGATCCAGACCGCAAACAGGATCAGCAGCAGCAGGCCGATGGCGGCGATGCCCTTGAGCGAGGGTGAATAAAACACATCGAAGGCGTGCCGCCAGTTTGTGTTCAGACCAAGCTCGCGCCGGCGGCTGAGTTCATAGAGGCCGATGGCCGCGATCGGGCCAAGGATCGCGAACCCGGCGGCCAGCGGATAGAGCAGCGGAATGACATCATAGCCAAACGCCGCGCGCCCGATCAGCAGGCCGACCACGGGATAGATCAGGCCGAGAAAGATGACATGCGTCGGTAGCGCCCAGAAGTCGGCCAAGCCTTTTGCCAGCGCATCCTTCAAATCGGCCGGCGCGATCTTGTTGATCACGGGAAGCTCGCCGGTCGATACCGCCGGGAGCATGATGTCGACAGTCGCCATGGCTCATCCTCACTTCGAGCTTGCGGCACGAGCTGTTGGCGGCGGCGTCATCGACACGGCCACAGGCGGAGCGCCTCTCTTGCCGTCACTTGCGACAGAGTGGCGCACGATTACGGCAGCGGCAAGTAACGAAATCGGGAAGCGAGCTGTGCGCAGCCTTAGTGGTCAAAAGCAAACAGAAGACTCCGTCCACCGTTGCCATCCCGGCTCAGGCCCCTCGGCGCCATGATAGGAGTGGCGGTGCTGTCTCTCTTCTCCCCGTAAGGAGGAGGAGAAGCGAGGCAGCACCGTGCCTATGTTATACCGTCCAACCTATCGTTTGAC
>JANLQJ010000227.1:0-3945 GCA_031367715.1 Hyphomicrobiaceae bacterium
ACGTCCTGAGTGCCTCGCATCGACTTGGACGGGTCCCGGCCTTCGCCGGGATGACGATTTTTCGGGGTTCCAAATGATTGTTACAGAACACTAGACGGGCGCACTGCTGTGCGCCCCTACGCCATGACCTCTGTCACGAACACGAACCTTCAAAGTGACAGGTCAAACCATAAGTTGGACGGTATTACGCAGCGCCATAACCGCTGCGGGCGATCATGTGGGAAGCCTACGTCATTCCCGAGGCCGTCGCCAAATTCGAGGAAGAGAACAAGGTCAAGTTCGTCACCACGTTCTTTGACGGCAACTCCGAAGCCTACAATGAGCTGCGCGTCGGCGGCGCCAAGGCATTCAATCTGGTCCAGGCCGACGGCTTCTGGCCGCGGCTCTATCACCGCGAGACGCTGATCCGCGCCGTCGAATATTCGCAAGTCGCGTCAGCCGCGCACGATCCGCCGGAGTTCCAGGCCGAAAAATTCAAGGCGCTGACCGATCCCGTCTCCGGCAAGAAGATCGGCAAGACTCGGCGCCACGGTCAAGATGCGCTTGCCCTCCATGCCTGGGCGCTTGGCGATTTGCCTCAACTCGCCGGCACATCCAGTTTGCGGGTCAGGTTGTCGAACTCCTGGCGCAGTTCCTGGTTCTGGAAGATCTGCTCGAAGCCGGGCGTCTCCAGCTTCTGGATCGCCTCGAAGCTCGCCTTGGCATCCTTGATCAGTTGTTTCAGCTGGAAACTGGCTTCCACCGTCTCATAGGTGTTGTCGGCAATCTTCAGGTCCTTGGCCGCCTTGATGCGCGCGGCCGCCAGTTGCTCGCGCTGCTGCAACAGATACCCGCGATAGTAGGACATCACCTCGTCGGCGAACTCCTGGCTCTTCAAATTCGCCTCCAGCGCCTGCTTCTGATCGGGGCGGTTCTGGTCCTTCAGCAGCTTCTTGGTATCAGTCCGCGCGGCGGCGACATCCTTGCCGATAGCGCCGAGGCGCGGCAGATAGACCGTATCGATCTTGCCGATCAGGGTATCTTGCGCTTGCACCAGCATGGCAAACAGCGCGGCATGCATGGCAAAGAACTTGCGCGCGGCGGTCAGATCGCCATTACCCGACTGGATGCCTTTGCCCAGCTGCTCATCGATGATCTTGGCCGAGTTGAATACCGCCACCAGCCGGACCAGATCGCCCGACAGCACGCTGTCCAGCAGCAAGTCGAGCTGGTCGCCGCTCATCTTGATGCCGGCCTTGGCCAGCGCCTCGCCGATCTCGGCCTTGGTGGCGGCAATGATCGCCTGCTGCTCGGCGTTGGCCTTGGCCTGCACCTCGATTTCGCGCGCCAGGCTGTCCTGGGTATCGTTGAGATAGCCCGCGAGCGGCGCCTCCTTGGGTGCGCTCAGCTGGCGCCGGTGCAGATCGGCGCCATGGGCGTCGCCATCGCGGATGGCCTTGCGCGCATCCTCCATCTTTTTCTGCAGATCGACGATCGGCACATCGGTGACGACGCCGAGCGCGGCGTCCAGAAGGTCCTTGATATGCCCCTGCCGGCTCTCCCTGGTTTCGGTGAACAGCGGCGGCAGCAGGAATTCGTCCTTGCTCGGCAGCTTCTTGGCGTCGGCGCGGTTCTGCGCGGTATCCTGCAGGATGGCGTCGATGGCCTTGAGCAGCTTGGCGGCCTGCTGGAAGGCGGGGTCGTCGGCGCGCGCATCGGCGGGCTCGGCAGGGGTGGCCTCGGCGGTCGGCGCAGCTTGCGCGTCGGGTGCAGTTGCAGCCGCATCTTGCGCGCGAGCGATGCCGCCGGCCAGCAGCAGTCCGACGCCACCCGCCAAAGCCAGCTGCTTGAGATATCGACCAAGGCCAATCTGCATCACGGCACACTCCCCGACAGTCGTCGTTCGGCTAAGCCAGGATTGGGGCCGATTGGTGGAGAAGCGGCCCTCAGGAGTCGACCTTAGCACGTCCGCGCGTGGACGCCAAAACCGTCCGTCCATATCCTGTTAACCTAGTCTGGCAAGCCTTCATTCACCCAACACCCGTACACTGCCTTTCAAATTGCCCGCATTTTCAGAGGCAACTGGAGGCAGTACATGGTTGAGGCAGAGGCCACGCTTGCGATGACGCCCGAGGCGGCGCAGTCCATTGCCGCCGCCGCATCGGCTGCCGTGCCCGGGGCAGCATCGCCAGCGCTCAGCGAACTCGACCGCGCCTATCGGTCGGCCCGGCGCGGCTATGCCCTGGTGCCCGCCATCGCCGGCATGCTGGTTGCCGTGCCGGTCGCCGTAATGCTTTGGACGATACTTGTACGCCAACATCCGATCGGCGCCGCGCAGGCCTGGTTTCTGCTCTGCCTGATCCCGGCCGCCCTGCTCATTCTGGCCAGCTGGGTGCGTTTCGAAAAACCTGATGGCTTTGCGGTCAGTGCCGCCGACGCGCCCGAACTGTTCGCGCTGATCGAGAAAGTGCGCAGCTACCTCAAGGCGCCCGCCATCGATGCCGTCTATCTCACCGACGGCTTCACCGCCAAGGCCATGCAGCGCCCCAGCCGTGGCCTGTTCGGCGGCTACCGCAACGAGATCGTGATCGGCCTGCCGCTGCTGCAGTCGGTCAGCAAGGCCGAAGCTGCGGTGCTGATCGCCCATGAGCTTGGCCACCTATCGGGCCGCTCCGGTGCCAAGGCCGCGCTGGTGCACCGCGCCCGCCTGACCTGGCAACATATGCTTGAGCGCCAGCCGCGCCAGCCCCTGGTGTTGCGCCTTGCCTCCGGCCCGCTGGTGCGCTGGTTCGCGCCCGGGTTCCTTGCCCAATCGGCATCCTGCGAGCGCGACGCCGAATTCGCCGCCGACCGCTATGCCGCCGAGATCGCCGGCGCCGAGACCGTCGCTTCGGCCCTGCAGCGCCTCTCGATCGCTGAAGCGTTCCTGGCTGAATACTGGCGCCGCGTCGCCGAAGAACCCGTCACCTTGCCCGAACCTGTCTTGAAACCGCATCGTGAAATGGCCAATTTCCTGCCGCGCATGACCGAGTGGGAGCTGGCCGAGGATGTGCTCGGCGCCGAACTCGATCGGCCGGGCGAGCCCGCCCGCCCTGCGCTGGCCGAGCGGCTGGATGCGCTTGGCGTCGACCCGAGCGTGCCCACCACGGTTGCCGTCTCGGCCGAAAGCCTGCTCGGCCCGTCGCTGAACCGTCTGTTGGACGCCTTCGATGCCGCCTGGCGCGCCTCGATCGCCCCGCAATGGCGCCAGACCTACGAAAAGCTCAGCCCCGAGACGCGCCGGCTGATCGACCTCGACGCGCTGGCCGAAAAGCAGGTGCTGGACCTCGCACCGGCCATCGAACGCGCCAAGCTGGCCTATTTCGAGGGCGGCATGGAGAGCGCACGCAAGCGCTACGACGATCTTATGCTGTGGCACCCCGCCGATGGCCGCGCCTTCCTGGCCGCCGGCATGGCGCTGCTCGATGAAGGTTCGGCCGAGGGGCTGGACCGCCTGAAAGAGGCGCTGGCGCTGGCGCCGCGCACCGACTGGGCCAAAGCCCACGCCGACGACTGGTTCGCGGCCGGCGAAGCACTGTTGGAGGCACAGGAAGATTTCGGCATCGACTGCCTGGAGCAAGGCATCCGCATCGATCCGGCGCGCACCGACATGGCGTCGTTTGTGGTCGACAGGTATCTGGACCCGACGCCAGCGACCGCGACGGCGGCTTAGGGGCGGCCGATACCATCGGGTAAAAATTCCAACCTGTTCGATCCAGGACACCCCCACGCTTCCCGGATCGCTGCCGCGCAAGAGTGCGCGTCGGGTTCCGGGAAGCGGGTGAGAACTTTCACGCAACGGTATATACTGCCCAACGTATGGTTTGACCTGTCACTTTGAAGGTTCGTGACAGAGGTCATGGCGTAGGGGCGCACAGCAGTGCGCCCGTCGGGCAGCACGGCAAGCTTTGAGACGGGCGCACTGCT
>JANLQJ010000258.1:0-4741 GCA_031367715.1 Hyphomicrobiaceae bacterium
GCGCAAAAGCTCTACCGCATGGAGGATCGCGTCTCCGGCGTGCGGCTCAAACTCGCCGACTTGTTCGAGGCGCCGCGTGTCGCGCGCGAACTGTTGCGCTTTCTCAACGACAATGCCTATGTCACCGACTGGACGCGCGCCCACGCCAACTTCTTTCGCGCCGTGGCCATTGAGAAGAACATGATGTTCCTGATCCTGATGTTGATCGTCGCCGTCGCCGCCTTCAACATCGTTTCAACCCTGGTGATGGCGGTCACCGACAAGCAGGCCGACATCGCCATCCTGCGCACCTTGGGCGCGAGCCCCGGCAGCATCATGGTCATCTTCATCGTGCAGGGCATCGTCATCGGGCTGGCCGGCATGCTGCTCGGCGTGGCCGGCGGCATCGCACTGGCGCTCAATGTCGACGTCGTCGTGCCGGCGCTTGAGCACATGCTCGGCATCCAGTTCCTCGCCAAGGACGTTTACTACATCACCGAGCTGCCTTCCGATTTGCATTGGGGCGACGTCGGCGTGATCGCCACAGTGTCCTTCGTGCTCACGCTGCTGGCGACGCTGTATCCGAGCTGGCGTGCGTCGCGCATCAATCCGGCGGAGGCATTGCGTTATGAGTGAGCCGGTGATTTTCTGTTCCGGCCTGGCCAAATCGTTCTGGCAGGGCGACGTGGAGGTGCCGGTATTGAGCGGTGTGGACTTCGCCTTGCAGCGCGGAGAATCGGTCGCCATCGTCGGCGCCAGCGGGTCGGGCAAGAGCACGCTGCTGCATTTGCTGGGCGGGCTGGATCAGCCCAGCGCCGGCAACGTCACCGTGCTGGGGCGTGACCTCACCGGCATCAGCGAAGCCGAGCGCGGCAGGCTGCGAAACGAAGGGCTGGGATTCGTTTACCAGTTTCACCATCTGCTGCCAGAATTTTCTGCTCTGGAGAATGTCGCCATTCCTCTGTTGATCCGGCGTATGCCGAAGGCAGAGGCGGAGCGCAAGGCCGCCGCGATCCTCAATGAGGTCGGGCTGGCCCATCGTCTCACCCATCGCCCCGGCGAGCTTTCCGGCGGTGAACGCCAGCGTGCCGCCATCGCCCGCGCGCTGGTCACGCAACCGGCCTGCCTGCTGGCCGACGAGCCGACCGGCAATCTCGATCGACAAACCGCGCACACGGTATTCATGCTGATGCTCGATCTCAATGCGCGGCATGGCGCCGGGCTGGTGATCGTCACCCACGATCCCGAACTCGCGGCGCAGGCCGACCGTGTGCTGCATTTGCGCGACGGACATTTATCCGCCAGTTGAATCGTTGCCAACGATTACCTGTCATTTTCGAGTCACATTGCCGCCGGATAGTCGACCGCGTTCCTTCACCACGATTGTCCTTCACCATGCCCATCCTTTTCCGTAGCACCGTTGTCGCACTCGCGCTGGCAGTATGGGTTGCACCGGCTTGCGCGCTTAACATCCTGCTGGTCAACGATGACGGCCTGACCGGCAACGTCCAGGCGCAATACGAAGCACTGGTGGCGGCTGGCCATGATGTGGTGGTCAGCCTTCCCTGCCAGAACCAGAGCGGCAAGGGTGGGGCGATCAACTTACTTGAACCGCTGTGGCCATTGAATGCAGCGTGTCGCGGCGGCGCGGCGGAAGTCGGTGCACCTGGCGTGGGCAAGATGACCGGCAAGGAAAATTACTGGTACGTCGACGGCACGCCGGTCATGGCCACGGCCTACGGCCTCGACATCGTTGCCCGTCAGCGCTGGGGCATGGCGCCGGACCTGGTGGTCTCCGGTCCCAACGAAGGCCAGAATGCCGGGCCGCTGGTGAACATGTCGGGCACCGTTAGCAATGCGCAGTACGCCGCGGCACTGGACTTGAGTGCAATTGCCATCAGCGCCGACAACAACATGAACGACAACCCCGCACTGCAAGCCGAAGCGGCAAAGTTGGTCGTCAAGCTCATTGACACACTGAAAGCCAAGTCTACAGGCAGCAGGCTGTTGCCCAGAGGGGTGGCACTCAACGTCAACTATCCGAAATTCATCGAGGGCCAGAGTGGGGGATTGAAGTGGTCATTGTCGCGCCACGGCAGCTACTCGAAAATTGGTTTGAAATTTGTCGACGACATGTCGCAGGCCGGCGCCGGCAACTTGGCCTTGCCTGGCCTGGTATTCAGCCGCAATGCAGAGTCGCCAACCACGCAGCAAAGCGGCGATGAAGCCGCGGTCATCGCGGCGGGAAAAATTTCCGTCACCGCCATGCAGGTCGGTTTCGATGCCAACACCAAGACGCAACGCTGGCTGGATCGTGAGCTGGGCGGTTTGCTCGAGCGCTAGCTCCCCGCGCCGATCAGCGTCAGTACCAGCGGCGTAGTCAGCGCCGCCAGCGCCGTCGAGATCACCAGGCTGGCGGCCACCGGGCCTTCCATGGTCTTGAACTGGCGCGACATCAGGTACACATTCACGCCCACCGCCAGCGATGCCAGCAGCACCACCACTTGCGTCTCCAACAGCGGCAGGCCCAGCATGCGCGCGATGATCCAAACCACCAGCGGTTGCACTACCAATTTCAGTACGCAGATCGCGATGCTCTGCCGCCATTCGGCGCGGATGCCATATTCCGCCAGCCCCATGCCGAGCGCGATCAGCGCCATCGGCGCGGCGGCCTGGCCCGTCATCGCCAGCGGCGCCTCGATCAGCGTCGGCAGCTTGAATCCGCTGAGGCCGAACAGCGAACCGGCAACGATGGCCGCGACAATCGGGTTGGTGATCACGCCCTTGGCTGTCTTGGCAAACCCCGCCGCTGAGAACTCGCCGTGCCGCGCCCATTCCACCGACACGGTGACCAGCGTCCATAAAGTCAGCGCGTTGAACACCAGCACCAGCGCTACCGAGGGCAGGGCGGTGTCGCCCAGGATCGCCTTGGCCAGCGGCAGGCCGAGCAACACGTTGTTGGAAAACACGCCGCCCAGAGCGAACACCGATTGCGCCACGCCGTCGAGCCGGAACAGCATGTGGCCGACCACGCGGCCGATCACGAACACCACCAGGCAGCCGCCAAAAAAAGCCACCAGCAGTCGCACATCCACCGGCGGCAGGCGCGAAAGATCGCTCATCAGGTGGAACAACATGGCCGGCAGCGCCACGGAAAACACAAAGCGGGTCAGCGCATCGGCAACGCTCTTCGGCCACTTGCCCCAGCGCATCAGCGCATAGCCGATGGCGACCAACACGAACAGGGGCGAGGCGAGCGAAAGGTGATGGAGAAAGGTAGCCATGGAAGTCGTTAATGCAGCGCTTGGGGCGCCATGGGGGAGCGTCGGTCTGCGTGGTTTTGGAAATTCGGCAGAGACTATACTGGCAATTCATGCCAACCTGCATACCCGAATGCATTCGTGAGGAGACATTGATATGGCAAAGACAGTCCACCTTGCAGTAGAACTCGCGGCATCCCCGGAGGATGTCTTCGATGCCTATCTGAACCCGAAACTGCACGCAAAAATCACCGGCGCTCCGGTCGTCATCGCGCCGCGGGCCGGGGCGAAGTTCGAAGCCTTTGGCGGGACACTGCAGGGCAAGATACTGCAGGTCGTGCCCAAGCAACTGGTCGTGCAATCATGGCGCTCATCCATGTGGAAGGCTGCGGACCTTGACTCGACGCTGGTGCTCAATTTCATGAAGCAGGGTCGCCGCGGCACGCTCCTGGAACTCACCCACGTCAATGTTCCCGATCATGACTTTGCCGGCGTCAGCCACGGCTGGGAATTCTATTACTGGGGACCCTGGAAGAGATTCCTGGAAAGCGGCAGGTAATCCATTCAAAGGCCGGCGAAAACGACATATGGTTCAAGAGCGCGCCTCACGGCCCATCGTCATCGCCCATCGCGGCGCCAGCGGCTACCTGCCGGAGCACACGCTGGCCGGCTACTACGTTGCCATCCAGCAGGGTGCCGACTACATCGAGCCCGATCTGGTCATGACCCGCGACGGCATGCTGGTGGCGCGCCACGAGAATGCCATCGCCATCCTCAACGACGATGGCAGCATCAAGGAGGCGACTACCGACGTCGCCGACCGTCCTGAATTCGCCGTGCGCAAAAAAGTTCGCCACATCGACGGCGCCACCATCACCGGTTGGTTCACCGAGGACTTCAGCCTCGCCGAACTCAAGACCCTGCGCTGCCGTGAGCGCCTGCCGGCGCTGCGTGCCGCCAACACCCGCTTCGATGGGCAATTCGAAATCCCCACCTTCGCGGAAATTCTCAACATGGTCGCCGCTGCAAATGTCGCCCGCGCCAGGGACGCCAGCGCACAAGGCCGCCCCGCGCCGAACCCCATCGGCATCTATCCGGAGACCAAGCACCCCAGCTACTTTCGCGGCATCGGCCTGCCCATGGAAGACGCACTGGTCGCCGCGCTGCATCAGCATGGCTACAGCAGCAGGGATGCGCCGATATTCATTCAGTCCTTCGAAGTCGCCAACCTCAAGGCGCTGCGCAGGCAAACCCAACTGCCGTTGATCCAGTTGATGGACGCGAGCGGCGCACCGTGGGACTTCACCGTCGAGCACGATCCGCGCAGCTACGCCGACATGACGACGCCCGCCGGCCTCGCCGAAATCGCTACCTACGCCGACGGCATCGGCGTCAACAAGTCCATGATGATTCCGCGCCATGCAGACGTCAGCCTGGCTGCCCCAACGACGCTGATCAAGCATGCTCACCAGGCCGGGTTGAAGGTGCACGGCTGGACCTTT
>JANLQJ010000261.1:0-7545 GCA_031367715.1 Hyphomicrobiaceae bacterium
AGAGTTTCTGGAATTCAGCCTCCGACAGGCCTTTCTGGAATTGCACCTTGTTGCGCGCCATCAGCCATCTCCCTCAAATCACTGGGGAAAGTCAGTGATTCGTGTGGCGTAAATGCGACTGAGGTTGGTGGGTAAACAGGATTCCGTTTGATGTGAGGATACCCAATGCGGAAACGCAGCAGGCAATGCGGGATCTTGAGGCTGGGCTGGGGGAGCGGTTTGACGGCACCACTGAAGAATTTATGGAATCGATATTGAACAATAAAGTAGCGCAAGTTACGAAAAGAAAGACCCGTTGATAACCGGGCGCTCCGGGTGGCGCTACCCTTGCGCGAAACGATTCAACGCTTCCCGGAATCTGACGCGCCTTTCTTTCCTGCGCGTCAGATGTCCGGGATCTTTACAAGGTTATTGTTGCCCGACTGGTGCGTGCATCTCCGCAACCGACCGACTGGGCGATCATGCTGTGGCGAAAGTATCGACGGCCCGCGCAGGTAAGGGTCCCGGATATGCGGCGCGCAAGAAAGAAAGGCGCGCCGAATTCCGGGAAGCGTGGGGTGCGTGCGTTCGATCAGACCCAAACTCGGCATTTCTGACTGTCTGGCACTTATATGCTGAATGATAGCTCAAACAAATAAACAACATAAGTGCCCAATGCCTAGTTCAAGCCCACTGCGCTTGCCAGTTTTCAGAGTACAGCTATTTGCCACAACGCTCGTTCCACATTCGAACGAATTCTGCCTGATTCTGCATGACATGCGCCATGCTGAATAGGGCCTCAACTATCTGCGGGACACCATATTTTCGTATCCTCACTGACACTTCTGGATTGGAAGAAGTATTTGCATCGTTCAGGATCTCACTACCAACCCGATGCAATGCGGAAATAGCAAACAAAAACTCTCCAAAAGGAATTTTTGGGCCAACCACTTCAAAAATGCAGTCCTTAAAATTCTGCGAACCAAAATGAGCAGTAGTCTCAAGATTCATGCAAACTTGTGCTATTGGGGTGTCAGGAACGATACGACTGAGGGCGTCGTGTGCCCTTTCGAAAGAATACTGACCCACCTTGTCCTTTCCTTGCTCGATACGGAACTCGAACCGAGCATCGCCCATCAGCCTGAAGAAGTCCTCGAACTGCACCGCCCACTGTTGGATCCGACCGTCCAACCCTTCATCTCGACTCCTTGCGTCTCTTTTTCGTTGCGCATCTTGCGAAATCGCGGTCTGAAGCTCGAATTGCTTGGTTTGAGCGCGAAACTCATCAATCGAATGCTTCAGCTCCAAACGATTCATGGCCAATTCTTCTTGTTGCTGAAAAACGGCAATTATGAACCAACCAAAAGCCAACGGCGCAAATGCGCCCTGCAAGAAACTTCCTAGTTTTTCGATTGACTTGAGATCGTTCCATGGCAGGAGCCAATCCAAATAAAGAAACATTGCAGCGCCCCAGCCAAGAGTAAGCCACAATCCTAGCTTGATCGACCTATTCATCCGTTTACCCCTGGATCAATCAATCACGGTACGTAGGTTGGGTTAGCGCGGCCCGTGACCGAATGATAAAACAAAGCCGTTGTTCCGCGCGTAACCCAACGTTCGGGCTACGTACCGCGGAGTGTTGGGTTACGCGCGGAACAACGGTCATTGCGAAGTACGACCGCTAGTGGCCGCGCTAACCCAACCTACGCCTATACCGCCGGGGACTCACCGCCCGCCCCATCACCAGCGTCCTCGCCCTCACCCTCCCCAGTCCCGTCATCCGGAATGTGCTCCACCGCCACCACCTTCTCGCCCTCGGCGGTCTTGAACACCGTCACGCCCTGGGTGTTGCGCCCGGCGACCCGGATTCCGTTCACCGGGCAGCGGATCAGCTGGCCGCCGTCGGTCACCAGCATGATCTGGTCCAGCTCTTCGACCGGGAACGCGCCGATCAGGCGGCCGTTGCGATCGTTGACGATCATGCCGACGATGCCCTTGCCGCCGCGGTTGGTTACTCTGTACTCGTATGACGAGGATCGCTTGCCGAACCCGCGCTCCGATACGGTGAGCACGTACTGTTCCGCCGCGCTCATGTCCGCATAGCGCGCTTCCGACAGGCTCGCCTCGCCGCCAGCCTCTTCCTCGGCATCCACCTCCGGAACAGCAACCTCCCCCGCTTCCGCCCCGGCAATCGCGCGCCGCTGCTTGATGTAGGCCGCGCGCTCCTGCGGATCGGCATTGAAATGGCGCAGGATGGTCATCGAAATCACCTTGTCGCCCTCGGCCAGCGCGATGCCGCGCACGCCGGTGGAATCACGGCCCTTGAACACGCGCACGTCCGTCACCTCGAACCGCATGGCCTGACCGGCGGCCGACGTCAGCAGCACGTCGTCGCCTTCCGAGCAGATGGCGACGCCGATGATCTGGTCGCCCTCATCGAGCTTCATGGCGATCTTGCCGTTCTGGCGCACTTCCACGAAGTCCGAGAGTTTATTGCGGCGCACACCCCCAGATTGCGTGGAAAACATGATGTCGAGCTTGTCCCAGCTCGCCTCGTCCTCGGGCATCGGCAGGATCGATGAGATGCGCTCGCCCTCCGACAACGGCAACAGATTCACCAGCGCCTTACCGATGGCCGTCGGCGTCGACAGCGGCAGCTTCCACACCTTCATCTTGTAGGCCATGCCGAGCGAGGAGAAGAACACGATCGGCGTATGGGTGTTGGCCACGAACAACCGCGTGACGAAATCCTCTTCGCGCGTCGACATGCCCGAGCGGCCCTTGCCGCCGCGCCGTTGCGCCCGGTAGGTCGATAGCGGCACGCGCTTGATGTAGCCCTTGTGCGAAACCGTGACGACCATGTCTTCGCGGTTGATCATGTCCTCGTCGTCGACGTCGCCCTCAAACTCGAGGATTTCCGATTTTCGCGGTGTGCCGAATTCTTCCTTGATGCTGGTGAGTTCGCCCTTGATGATATCGATGACGCGCACCCGCGAGCCGAGAATCTCCAGATAATCCTGGATTTCGCCGCCGATCTTCTTCAACTCGTCGCCGATTTCGTCACGGCCAAGCGCGGTAAGACGTGCAAGCCGCAATTCCAGGATGGCGCTGGCCTGCGCGTCCGACAATCGGTACGTGCCCGCGTCCGTCACCTTGTGCCGCGGGTCGGCGATCAGCTCGATCAGCGGCACCATGTCCTTGGCCGGCCAGTCGCGCGCCATCAGGCCTTCCTTGGCCACGGCCGGGCTGGCCGAGCGGCGGATCAGCGCGATCACTTCATCGATATTGGCGACGGCAATGGCCAGCCCCACCAAGACATGCGCGCGGTCGCGGCACTTGCGCAGGAGGTACTTCGTCCGTCGGCTGACCACGTCCTCGCGGAACGCGCAAAAGGCCGAGATCATGTCCTTGAGGGTCATGACCTCGGGGCGGCCGCCGTTCAGCGCCACCATGTTGGCCGCGAACGACTGCTGCAGCTGCGAGAAGCGCCACAGCTGGTTCAGCACCACATCGGCAATCGCATCGCGCTTCAGTTCGATGACCACGCGCATGCCGTCGCGATTGGTCTCGTCCCAGACGTCGGCGATGCCCTCGATCTTCTTCTCTTTGACCATCTCGCCGATTTTTTCGATCATCACCTTCTTGTTCACCTGATACGGAATCTCGGTGACAATCAGGGCTTCACGATCCTTGCGGACGGTCTCGACGGTGACGCGGGCGCGCTGCACGATCGAGCCGCGCCCCTTGTGGTAGGCCGCGCGGATGCCGGCACGGCCGAGGATTTGCGCGCCGGTCGGAAAGTCCGGACCCGGAATGATCTGCATCAGCTCGTCGATGCTGATCTCGGGATTGTCGAGATGCGCGATGCAGCCATCGATGACCTCGGCGAGGTTGTGCGGCGGGATGTTGGTGGCCATGCCGACGGCGATGCCGCCGCCACCGTTGACGAGAAGATTCGGGAACTTGGCGGGTAGCGCCACCGGCTCTTGCCGGCTGCCGTCATAGTTGTCGCGGAAATCTACTGTGTCCTTGTCGAGGTCGTCGACCAGGAAGCTGGTTACCTTCTGCAGACGGCACTCGGTATACCGCATGGCCGCGGGGGGATCGCCGTCGACCGAGCCGAAGTTGCCTTGGCCGTCGATCAGCGGTACACGCAGCGACCAATCCTGCGCCATGCGCACCAGTGTTTCGTAGATCGCGCTGTCGCCGTGCGGATGGAAGTTACCCATCACATCGCCAACCACTTTGGCGCATTTGACGTATTTCTTGTTGTAGTCAAGCCCTGCCTCGCTCATGGCGTAGAGAATGCGGCGATGCACCGGCTTCATGCCATCGCGCACATCGGGCAGCGCGCGCGACACGATCACGCTCATGGCATAGTCAAGATAGGACGTCTTCATCTCATCGATGATGTTGATCGGCTTGACTTCCGAGGTCGGGGGTGGCGGCGGTGCGCCGGGAACGCCAGACGCTGTGGGGGGCGGCGGGCCCTTGGGTGTGCGTGCCAAAGTGGTGGTCTTTCTTGCGCAATTGCCCGGCTAGCAGGGGCTCGCGGCGCGGGTGCGCCAGCGTGGAATTCCGATAACTGGCACTATACACTGCGTGACGCGGCTGCGGCAACCAAATCGGCTCGCGGCCGCGGAACTTTCCACCGAATATTATTGTGTTTTATCAATTCCTTACATCCTTTTGTCGAGTTGTCGCAGGTTTCATGCAAACATCCCTGGTAGCCTCGTGGGGGTAGTCTGTCATGGCGCGCGCGATCGGCCTGCCGCGACCCCGATTCAACAGTGAGCCCCATGCCCGACCTCGCCCACTTGATCCAGAACGGATCGACCAACCTCTGGCTATTCGTGCCCAGCGCCATCCTGCTCGGCGCGCTGCATGGGCTGGAGCCAGGGCACTCCAAGACCATGATGGCGGCCTTTATTATCGCCGTGCGCGGGACGGCGTGGCAGGCGGTTCTGCTCGGGCTGGCGGCGACCGTCTCGCATACCGCCGTGGTGTGGACGATTGCGCTGACGGGATTGTATTTCGGCTCGAAATTCAACGTCGGCGCGAGCGAGCCTTATCTGCAGATGATCTCGGCCGCGATTATCATCGGCATCGCGCTGTGGATGATCTGGCGCATCTGGCGCGAACAGCATGCGGTTGCCGCCGATCATCGGCACCAAGATCCTGCGCACGACCATGACCACGATCACAGCCATGACGACCCGCTGGATGCCCACGCGCAGGGCCATGCCGACGAGATCGCGCGCCGCTTTGCCGGGCAGCAGGTCACCACCGGCCAGATCGTGATGTTCGGCCTGACCGGCGGCATCATCCCGTGCCCGGCTTCGATCACCATCCTGCTGCTCTGCCTGCAACTCAAGCAGCTCGCGCTCGGCACACTTTTGGTGCTGTGCTTCTCGATCGGCCTGGCGCTGACTTTGATGGGAGCGGGCGTGGCGGCGGCGTTCAGCTTGCGTCATATTGGCAAGCGCTGGCCGGGATTCGATGCACTGGCCGGCCGCGCGCCCTATCTCTCAGCGCTACTGATCATCACGGTCGGGCTCTATACTGGCTATCTGGGATGGAGCACGCTGCCAGTCGCATAGCGGCGGCCGGCGGTCGCGCCTACCGATGCACGCTGCCCGGAACCAAATGGGATTCCCGATATTGACGTCCGCGCCGCATCCCGCCGCCGCATCCCACGCAACCGGCGTCCTGCTGTTGCTCGGCTCGGCGGTGGCCTGGAGCACGGCCGGCCTCTTCATCCGGATGATCCCGCTCGACGCCATGAGCATGCTGGTGTGGCGCGGCCCGGCGGGTGGGTTTGGCATCCTCCTCGCCATCCTCTGGCTGGAGCGCGGCCGCACCCTTGTCGCCTTCCGCGCCATGCGCGGCATGGCCTGGATCTTCGCGTTCCTGTCGGCTTTCGACATGCTGTTTTACATCCTGTCTCTGAAACTCACCACCGTCGCCCACGTCGCCTTCATCTATGCCACGGTGCCGTTCGCGGCCGCCGGCCTCGGCCTTGCGTTGCTCGGCGAGCGCCCGTCGCGATCGGCCCTGGTGGCCAGCGTCATCGCCGTCGCCGGCGTCGTTTTCATGGTGGCCAGCCCCGATGCCGGCAGTTCGATACTTGGCGATGCCATGGCCGTGGTGGTGACGATCGTCACGGCCGGCTTGATGGTGATCAGCCGCCACGCGCCGAACATTCCGTTTCTGCCGGCGGCTGCCATGTCCGGTTTCATCGGCGGGCTGGCGGCGCTGCCGTTTGCCACGCAGTTGCCGTCGAACGCGGGCGAATTCGCACTTATTGTGGTCTCGGGCGTGGTCAACATGGCGGTAGGGCTCGGTCTGATGGTGCTCGGTGCCCGGCTGCTGCCAGCGGTCGAGACGGCGCTCATCGGCACGCTGGAGGGCCCGCTCGCCCCGCTCTGGGTGTGGCTGGCGCTCGGCGAGACGCCCGGTTGGCAGTCACTGCTCGGGGGTGCGCTGGTCACCGGCGCCGTGCTAGGTCATCTCTGGCTGGCCGCGCGCAAACGGGCGGCATAGCGGGGCGACGGGAGGGGGAGCAGCATGGGGATCAACGTCCCGTGGCAATTCGATCTGGCGGTGCTGGGGCTGACCCCGCTGGATTTTGCCGCCTTCATCTGGTTTCTCATCTGCACCGTGGGCTACAATCTGGTGACCAGCGCACCCCGGCTCTGGCGCTGGAGCCTGGTCGGCGCCATCCAGCATCACCGCATGCGCTGGATGGTCCACATGGCGCACCGCCAAGACCGCGTCATCGACGTACTGCTGATCTCCAGTCTGGCCGGCGGCAACAGCTTTTTTGCCTCCACCAGCATTGTCATTCTCGGCGCCCTGTCGGCACTGCTGGGAGCGGGCGAGCGGGTTCAGACGATCCTCGACCGCATGCCGTTCGCGGCCCACAGCCTGCCGGTCGCCTGGGACATCAAGGTCCTGGTGCTGATGATCGTGTTCATCTACGCCTTCTTTAAATTCGCCTGGGCGTTCCGCCTGGCGCACTATTCCATGATCATGATGGGGGCAACGCCACCGCCGACCGCCGCGCCCGCGGGCGTCCGCGAAACGCTGGCGGAGCGGGCCGGGCGCGTTGCCGGCCTGGCCGCCGAGCACGGCAATCTGGGCCTGCGCGCCTACTACTTCGCCATGGCCGCCATCGGCTGGTTCATCCACCCGCTGCTGTTCATCATCTCGACGACGCTGGTGGTGCTGATCGTCACGCGACGAGAATTCTTCTCGCGCACGCTCAGCATCGTTTCCGATAAACGTACACGGACGATATCGCTGCTGCCGCGAATTTGAGGCGCGCCATCGAACCCGTTCGCTTAGCCTGCGCAAGCATTGAAATTGCTTGCTGAGTCCATCCGTCTGTCATCCCCCGCGCGGCGCAGCGTTTTGACGCTGCGCCGCAGACACGGGACCTCATGGGGCCATTGCTGTGTATGAACACGGCAGGAGACCGCTGAGGTCCCGGATCAGCGCTGCACTCTCCTGGCTTTGCGCTCGGCGACTCCCGTTCCGGGAGCCGGCCGCCGAGCGCGTGCTGCC
>JANLQJ010000341.1:0-10506 GCA_031367715.1 Hyphomicrobiaceae bacterium
CTGCAGCAGTTGGCAATTCGGAAACAGTGCTTTGAAACAGAGGCTTGCCGCGTACGTCCTGAGTGCCTCGCATCGACTTGGACGGGTCCCGGCCTTCGCCGGGATGACGATTTTTCGGGGTTCCAAATGATTGTTACAGAATACTAGCTTGGCTGGATCCCCGCCGACACCAGGATGACGGAGTTTGGCTGGCCCGGGTGCCGTATCCAGATCAAAACCGGATCAAGGAAATCCACCGGACAGCCGTGGGACAAGCCCGAGGATGACGTTGATGGGCACTATTTGAACGAGCCACAGCCCTAGGGCGCCTGGCAATCCCCGTTTGTGGTCGCGCAAGAGGTCAGCGAGCGATTGCCAGTCGCCCTGCCCCGATAGCAGTGTCTCCGAACTACAAAAATTGAAATTTACTATAATGTAAATTCTATACTATACAAATACTTTGAGTTGCTGTACTATTCCTTCATCGCCTGCCAATAACGGGACGTCGTCATGACCGTCGTGCACGTGGCAGGGGATGGCGGAGGCCGGGGTGCTCGGGGACCTTTCCCGCGTTGGGAAGGGACGGACCCAAGAGTCCCCGGAGGCCATTTGGCCATGCCCTCCGGCGGGGACTTCAGCAATGAAGTCATCTGCCGGACGCCGAGAGGCAGGGACGCGATGCCGGTTATCTCCTTCCAAAGGGAGGCTCCGGCGCTACGCCCCGTGAGCACGGCCGCGGCACAAATCTCCGCAAGCATGGGCGCCGGATGGCTGCCTAAAAACGTCTACCCCCGCAGCCATCCGGCGCTCGCGCTCCCGGTGGGACATGTGGCATGCGTAGACTCCCGTTGAACGGCCAGACAATTTCACTCCGTTGGAAAAATACCTTACCGTGCCGCAACAGCGCGCCGCGCAATTTTGCGCCGCAAAAGGAAACGCAATGAAAGATCTGTCGTCCGCCCCCGCGACCACTCCCGCCGTCAGCGACGCCGACCGCTTCCGCATCATCATCGGCGTGCTCGTGGCCATGCTGCTGGCCGCGCTCGACCAGACCATTGTCGCCCCCGCCATTCCGGCCATCGGCGCCGCGCTCGGCGGCTCGCACTACATCTCCTGGATCGTCTCGGCCTATTTCCTCACCGCAACCGCCACCACCCCGCTTTACGGCAAGGTCGCCGACATCCACGGCCGCCGCCCGGTGTTGTTTGCCGCCATTGCGGTGTTCGTCCTCGGCTCGATCATCTGCGCGCTCGCCCCCACCATGTGGACGCTGATCTTTGGCCGCGCCGTGCAGGGCCTCGGCGGTGGCGGGCTGATGGCACTGGCGCAAACCGTGATCGGCGATCTCGTCCCGCCCAAAGAGCGCGGCAAGTACGCCGTCTACATCTCGGGCACCTGGGCCATCGCCAGCATCGCCGGCCCGATCCTGGGCGGCTTCATCACCCAGCATCTCACTTGGCCGGTGATCTTCTGGATCAATCTGCCGCTGGCCGCCTTTGCCGTGCTGATGACCAACAATACTTTGAAAAAACTGCCCTGGGCCAAGCGCGACCACAAGCTCGACATCCTCGGCGCCGTGCTGGTGGTGCTGGCGACGGTCGCGCTGATGCTGGCCTTGGCGCTCGGGCCGCAACCGCAATGGGGCTGGACGGGATTGCCCGTACTCGGACTGCTCGCTGCCGCCGTCGTCCTTGCCCTGATCATCGCCCGCCACATGCTGGTGACACCGCAGCCGCTGATCCCGCTCGACGTGCTCGGCAACCGCGTGGTGCTGACCGCGACCTTCAGCGTGTTCTTCGCCATGGCCGCCTTCGTCGGCATGACGGTGTTCATCCCGCTGTTCCTGCAACTGGTGCTGGGGATGACGTCGTCGCAGGCCGGCATGGCGCTGGTCGGCTACATGCTCGGCACGGTGCTCGGCGCCAGCATCGCCGGCCAGACCATGGCGCGCATCAGGCACTACAAACGGATGCCGCTGGCGGGCCTGGCGGTGGGTTGCCTGGGATTGGCGTGGATCGCCTGGCGCGCGCCGGTGCTGGGGTTCATGGAATGCGAGCTGTTCCTGATCCTGGTCGGCATCGGTTCCGGCCTGCAGTTTCCGGTCACGACCGTCAGCGTGCAGAACGCCGTCGACCCGCGCGACATCGGCGTGGTGTCAGGGGTGCTTGCGTTCTTGCGGGCGTTGGGGAGCAGCATCGGCATCGCCGTGGTCGGCGCGGTCGGCGCAGCCAGCGGAATCGCGGTGGGCATGGGGGAGGCTGGCGGCGGCGGGTTGCTGCCCGCGGTCCCACATATGAGCGGAGCGGCGTTCGCCCCGGTGTTCGCGGCGGCCAGCATCAGTCTGGCGCTGGGGTTTGCGATGCTGACGCTGATGCCGGAGTTGCCATTAAGGGGGCGGGCGGGTGGGCCATCCAAAACGTGACTTGGGATGGAGTAGTGAGCATACTGTACTTACGTGAGGGACGTAGTGATCTGGATCTGGGACCTGAACAAGAGCCGATCAAACCGACGAGATCACGCTGCGGATCGATGCTGATTTGATTGAGTGGTTCCGGCGGAACAGCGGAACCGAAGGCGGGTATCAGACGCAGATCAATGAGGCGTTACGGCAGTATATGGTGAAGCATGGGAAGGGGTGACGGCGCCAGATCCAACCCGGATCGCTATTGGCTGCGGGTCGCATAGTGTCGGAATTGAAAACTGATCATGAAATTATTTGGCTACAAAGTTTCAATCTTCGATAGCGCCCTCTTTATGCCTCGAACCCAGTGGCATAGCCGAGAAAGATTGATCAAAGGCATCACCCCCCATACTCCAGCAACAGATCCTTCGCATCCACCTGCTGCCCGGCCGTCACGGCCACGCTTGCCACCGTCCCTGCCCGGTCGGCATGGATCGCCGTTTCCATCTTCATGGCTTCGATGGTGAGCAGCAGATCGCCGGCGCGGACCTTCTGGCCCGCTTTGACCGCCAGCGTCGAGATCATGCCCGGCATCGGCGAGGCGAGCTGTTTGGCATCCGTTGGATCGGCTTTTCTCCGCTTCGGCGCGCTCGCGATCTTGCCCCGGTTCGGCACCCGTATCACGCGCGGCACGCCGTTCAGTTCGCAGAACACGCGCACTTGGCCGTCCTCGTCGGGCTGGCCGATGATCTGCAATTGCAGCACGATGATTTTTCCCGATTCAAGCTCGATCGAGACTTCGTCGCCGGGTGCCATGCCGTAGAAAAAGACCGGCGTCGGCAGCACCGAGACGGGGCCAAATTCGGCGCGGCGCTTGGCAAAATCCGTGTACACCTTCGGATACATGAGGTAGGAGCAAAGCTCCTCGTCGCTGACGTCGCCGCCGGCTTTCTCGCGCGCCTCGAGGGCGAGCGCGGCGAGATCGGCGTCCTTGAGACTGGCGCCAGGACGCTCAGTCAGCGGCTTTTCCCCCTTCAGCACTTTCTTTTGCAGCGCCTTCGGGAAACCGCCCGGCGGCTGGCCGAGTTCGCCGCGAAAGAAGCTGATCACCGATTCAGGAAAGGACACGTCCCGCTTGGGATCCTCGATATCGGCGCGCGTCAGCCCCGCCGACACCATGGCCAGCGCCATGTCGCCGACCACCTTGCTCGATGGCGTCACCTTGACGATGTCGCCGAACATGGCGTTCACCTCGGCATAGGCCTTTGCCACTTCATGCCAGCGCTCGGCCAACCCCAGCGAGCGGGCCTGCTCTTTGAGGTTGGTGAACTGTCCGCCCGGCATTTCATGGAGGTAAACCTCCGAGGCGCCCGAGCGCATGTCGCTCTCAAAGGCCGTGTACTGCGTGCGCACCGCCTCCCAATAATCCGCGAATTCTCGCAACGTCGCGGGATCGAGACCGGTGTCGCGGTCGCTGCCGCGCAAGGCCTCGACGATCGAACCCATCGGCGGCTGGCTGGTGAGACCGGAGAACGAATCCATCGCGGCATCCACCGCATCCACACCTGCGTCGCAAGCGGCGAGCACGGAGGCCGCCGACAGGCCCGACGTGTCGTGCGTGTGGAAATGAATCGGCAGGCCCGTCTCCTCCTTCAGCGCCTTGATCAGCACACGTGCGGCGGCTGGCTTCAGAAGGCCGGCCATGTCTTTCAGGCCCAGCACATGCGTGCCGGCCTTGGCCAGTTCCTTGGCAAGACTGACATAATACTTGAGATCGTATTTCGAGCGCGCCGGATCGAGCATGTCGCCGGTGTAGCAGATCGCCGCCTGGCTGAGCTTCCCGGACATGTTCACCGCATCGATGGCCACGCGCATGTTCGGCACCCAGTTGAGGCTGTCGAAAATGCGGAAGACATCGATGCCGCTGGCGGCAGCACGGGATACGAATTTCTGCACCACATTGTCAGGATAGTTCGTGTACCCGACAGCGTTCGAGCCGCGCAGCAGCATCTGCAGCATGACGTTGGGCGATTTGGCGTTCAGGATCGCCAAGCGCTCCCACGGGTCCTCCTGCAGAAAGCGCATGGCGACGTCGAACGTGGCTCCGCCCCAGCATTCGAGCGAAAACAGCGCAGGCAGACGATGGGCGTAGGCGTCGGCCACGCGCGCCATGTCGAAGGTTCTCATCCGTGTCGCCAAGAGCGACTGGTGGGCGTCGCGCATGGTGGTGTCGGTGATCAGCACGCGTTTTTGTGCCAGCATCCAGTCGGCGACGGCCTTGCCGCCCTTCTCCTTCAGCAGCGTGCGTGTGCCCGCTTGCGGTTTTCGGGGATCATATTGCGGCGGACGAGGCACCAACGCGTGGCCGGGCGGCTTGGGACGACCCGTCACCTCCGGGTTCCCGTTGACGGACACATCGGCGATGAAGGTCGCGAGCTTGGTCGCACGATCGAGCCGCTTCGAAAACGTAAACAACTCGGGCGTGTCGTCGATGAAGCGCGTCGTATAGTCGTTGGCCGCGAACTTCGGGTGGTTGATGAGGTTCTCGACGAAGGCGATGTTGCTGGCGACGCCCCGGATGCGGAATTCGCGCAGTGTACGGCCCATGCGCTTGATGGCTTCGAGCGGATCGGGCGCCCAGGTCGTGACTTTCACCAGCAGCGAATCGTAATAGCGCGTGATCACCGCGCCGCCATAGGCCGTGCCGCCGTCGAGCCGCACGCCGAAGCCGGACGCGCTGCGATAGGCGGTGATGCGGCCGTAATCGGGGACGAAGTTGTTTTCCGGGTCCTCGGTGGTGATGCGCGATTGCAACGCGTGGCCGTTGAGCTTGATGTCTTTTTGCGCGGGGACATGGGAAGACTTGATGTCGCCTATCACGGCCCCCTGAGCAATCAGGATTTGCGCCTTCACAATATCGATGCCGGTCACCTGCTCAGTGACCGTATGCTCGACCTGGATGCGCGGATTGACCTCGATGAAGTAAAACTGATTGGTTACGGCATCCATGAGGAATTCGACCGTTCCCGCATTAACGTAGTTGGCGCGGCGCACCAGCTTCATGGCCGCTTGGCACACCTCGGCACGCTGCGCATCGCTCAGATACGGGGCAGGCGCGCGCTCCACGACCTTCTGGTTGCGGCGCTGAATCGAGCAGTCACGCTCGAACAGATGCACAATGTTGCCGTGCGTATCGCCAAGGATCTGCACCTCGACATGGCGCGCGCGCTCCACCAGCTTTTCGAGATAAACCTCGCCATTGCCGAACGCGGCCTCGGCCTCGCGCCGGCCGGCCAACACCTGGGACTCGAGTTCGCCCTCGGTCATAATGCGGCGCATGCCACGTCCACCGCCGCCCCAGCTCGCCTTCAACATGAGTGGATAGCCGATGCCGGCCGCGAGCTTCTTGATGGATGGACCGTCCTCGGGCAGCGGCCCAGTCGCGGGCATCAACGGCGTGCCGGCCTCGGCCGCGAGCTTGCGGGCCGACACCTTATTGCCGAGCAAGCGCATAGCGTCCGGCGTCGGGCCAACCCAAACGAGGCCGGCGGCGATCACCGCATCAGCAAATTCCGGATTTTCGGAGAGAAATCCGTAGCCGGGATGTACGCCGTCCGCCCCCGACAGCTCGGCGATGCGGAGATATTCCGGGATCGACAGATAGGCCTTCACCGGCCCCATGCCCTCGCCGATGCGGAAGGCCTGGTCCGCCTTGAAGCGGTGCAGCGACAGCTTATCCTCGTCGGTGAAGGCCGCCACCGTCGCGATGCCCAGCTCGGTGGCCGCGCGCATGACGCGGATGGCGATTTCTCCGCGATTGGCAATCAGCAGCTTTGTAATCGTCTTGGGCGGACGGGACATGGGCGAAGGCTCTCCGGACGAGGCGCAATGTTGCAGCGCAACATCTGCCGGGCGAGGCGCGGATTGTCCAGGGCAAAGAGGGGTTTGGGGTGGGCAGGACAAAGTGGCGGGCACGCGAGGAGGGGCGGCGCGTGCCCGCCGCGATGCGCGTTGGGCTCTGACGGGGCTTGGGGGAGGGGACCCCGGAACATAGGCGCATCGACTAGTTTGCCGGGCGAGGGGAGGAGAAACTCGGAGCCGGTACGCTCAGGTAGTCGCGGTGCGGTGCTGGAAGGTTCAATGGTGAGCGGAGACTTATTGCGCCCGCGTAAACGCCGCCGCCACGCCTGCGCCCATCAGAATGCCGCCACCGGTGCGGTTCACCGCCCGCAGCACAGAGGGGCGATGCAGCATGGTGCGCGCCTGCACGGCCAACTGGGCGTAGGCCAATGCGTTGAACATCGCGAGCATCACGAACGTCGCCACCAGGATCGCGACTTGCGGTCCGAACTCGGCCGACTTGTCGATGAATTGCGGCACGAAGGCAACGAAGAACAACACGCTCTTGGGATTGAGCGCCGTCACCGCGAAGGCGTGCCAGAACATTTGGCGATGCGTCGACTGATCTGCGGCGGCGGCGCCATCGCTATAGGCGCTCACCGGCGCAGTCCAAAGTTTATAGCCGAGATAGAGCAGATAGGCGGCACCAGCCAATTTGACCGCCGTGAACAATGCGGCCGATGCCGAGAGGATGGCGCCCAATCCCAACAACGACAAGGTCATCGCGGTGAAGTCACCAAATGCAACACCCAAGGCCGTGGCGATCGCCGACGCCCGTCCGCGCGCCATGGCGTAGCCGACCACGAGCGTAACGGTTGGACCGGGTATGAACAGCAAGACAAGCGATGCGGCGACGAAGGCCAGCCAGCTCTCAATGCCCATCTCGCCCTCACTTTGTTTTTTCGCGCTTCTTTTCAGAAAACCCTTACCCATTTTTTCTGGAAGCGCTCAGAAAAACGCCTGCAACCCCGTCTGTGCCCGCCCCAATATCAGGGCGTGCACGTCATGCGTGCCCTCATAGGTGTTCACTGTCTCCAGATTCACCATGTGGCGCATGACCGGGAAAGCATCCGAGATGCCGTTGCCGCCGTGCATATCGCGGGCGGCGCGGGCGATATCGAGCGCCTTGCCGCAGTTGTTGCGCTTGATCAGCGAGATCATTTCAGGCGCCATTCTGCCCTGGTCAAAAAGTTGACCGACGCGCAGAGCCGCCTGGAGCCCAAGCGCGATCTCGGTCTGCATGTCGGCGAGCTTTTTCTGAATCAGCTGGTTCTGCGCCAGCGGGCGGCCGAATTGTTTGCGTTCCAGCGTGTACGTCCGCGCGGCGTGCCAGCAGGCCTCGGCGGCCCCCATGACGCCCCAGGCGATGCCGTAGCGGGCGCGGTTGAGGCAGCCGAACGGGCCCTTCAGGCCGGAGACGTTGGGCAGCAGCGCCTCTTCAGGCACCACCACATTGTCCATCACGATCTCGCCGGTGATGGAAGCGCGCAAGCTGAGCTTGCCCTCGATTTTTGGCGCGGAGAGGCCCTTCATGCCCTTCTGAAGGACGAAGCCCTTGATGTCGCCGCCGTGGGCCTCGCTCTTTGCCCAGACCACGAACACATCGGCGACCGGCGCGTTGGAGATCCACGTCTTGGCGCCGTTGAGCCGGTAACCTCCACCCGGCTCATTGACCGCGCGCGTGGTCATGCCGCCAGGGTCAGAGCCAGCGTCCGGCTCGGTCAGGCCGAAGCAGCCGATGAGTTTTCCTGCCGCCAAACCGGGCAAGTATTTCTGCCGTTGCGCCTCCGTGCCGTAGGCATAGATCGGGTGCATCACGAGCGACGACTGTACCGACATGGCCGAGCGGTAACCGCTATCGACACGCTCGATCTCGCGGGCGACCAGACCGTAGGAAACATAGTTCGCACCCGCCCCGCCGAGTTCCTCCGGCAGCGTCGAGCCAAGCAGCCCGAGTTCGCCCATCTCGCGCATGATGGCGGGATCGAAGGTTTCATTGCGGTAGGCGGCGGTCACGCGCGGGGCGAGTTTCTCTTGCGCATAGCTGCGCGCGGTATCGCGGATCAGCCGTTCGTCTTCCGTGAGCTGATCTTCCATCAGGAACGGGTCGTCCCATTGGAAGGGAGCTGGCTTTTCGGCCGGGCTTGCCATTCGCTAAACCCCAACCGCTTCGCGCAGCGCGGCTTCGAATATGTCGAGTCCTTCTTTGGTGACGCCTTCGGGACAGGTCAGCGGGGCCAGGAACCGGACCACATTGGCGTTCGGACCGCAGGTGAGAATCAAGAGACCCTTGTCCTGGCACTTGGCGACCACCTTGGTCGTCAGATCCGCATCTGGCGCCTTGGTCACACGGTCCTTGACCAACTCGACGGCCACCATGGCGCCCAGGCCGCGCACGTCGCCCATGCAAGAGAACTCGTTCTTCTTCTGCATGGCTTGCAGCCGATCCGTGATCAGTTTGCCGAGCTTGATGGCCTTGCCGCACAGATCCTCTTCCTCGACCACGTCGAGCACGGCGTTGGCTGCGGCCAAGCCCACGGGGCTGCCTGCGAAGGTGCCACCGAGGCCACCGGGAAGCGCGGCATCCATCAGCTCGGCGCGGCCCGTAACGGCAGCGAGTGGGAAACCGCCGCCCAGGCCCTTGGCCATCACCACCAGGTCAGGCACCACGCCGGCATATTCGATGGCGAACATTTTTCCGGTGCGCGCGATGCCGGTCTGGATTTCGTCAGCGATCAAAAGGATGCCGTGTTCGTCGCAGATCTTGCGCAGCGCCTTGAGAAACTCTGGCGGTGCCACATAGAATCCGCCTTCGCCCTGCACCGGCTCAATGATGACGGCGGCGACCCGCGCGGGATCGACATCGGCCGCGAACAGATCCTTGAGACCAGCGAGCGCGCTCTCTACGGTCAGGCCGAAATAGGGTTTTGGGAACGGTGCGTGATAAACTTCGGCCGGGAACGGGCCAAACCCCTTCTTGTACGGTACGACCTTGCCGGTCAGGGCCATGCCCATCATGGTGCGGCCGTGGAAGGCGCCAGTAAAGGCGACGATAGCGGTTCGCCCGGTCGCCACGCGCGCTATTTTGACAGCGTTTTCAATACCTTCAGCGCCGGTCGTGACGAACATTGTCTTCTTGGGGAACGTGCCCGGCGTCGCCTTGTTCAGGCGCTCGGCGACGGCGATGTACTCTTCATACGGCGCCACGTTGAAGCAGGTGTGCGTGAAATCCTGCAGCTGGCTGGCGACCGCAGCCATCACCTTGGGATGCCGGTGCCCAGTGTTCACAACGGCAATTCCCGCAGCAAAATCAATGTATTTCTTACCCTCGACATCCCAGATGTGGGCGTTCTCGGCCTTTGCGGCATAGATGCTCTTGGTCGCGATGCCGCGTGGCACGGCGGCGGTCTGGCGCGCGCGCAGGGATTCGTTCTTGGTCTTAGCGGCGGCGGGAGCGGCGTCTGCTTTGGTTGCCATGGTCGGGTATATCCTGAATTCGTGGTCACACGGCCATTGGTAGCAGCCCCGCCCAACCCGCCGCAAGCCACTAGCCTATGCCCGCCGCGCAGGCCAGATCATGCGCCCGAAGGTGCCGTCGCGATCGAAGATGAGGTGTTTGAAAGCGCCGAGGACATGCAGGCCAACCAGTGGCACCAGGAGTTTGGCACTCAAGCTGTGCACTTTCTGCACGGCTTCATGCAAATCATGATTGGCCGCGAACGGACTTGGCAAAGAGACGACGCCAAGGACATCGATCGTCCGGCCCATCAACCAGACGGATATCACGCCGGCGACAACCATGATCGCCATATCCAGCAGCAGGGCCAGCTTGACCAACCGCGCCATCATATTGAGAAGTGGTGGGGAACTGAGGGGTTCGGGATTGCCGCTGGCCAACCGCCAAGACACGCGGGCGAGGATAAAGACCGCCGCCACGATGCCCCAGGCAAAATGCGCCGCACGGGCATCTGCGGTAGCGCCATCTTCCAGTGCCTGGCCATCAAACCAGAGTGCGACGATGAGTGCGGCAACGAACCAATGCAGCAGGATCGAGACAAGGCCGAAGCTATTGCGCGTATCCCGGATCATCCTAGAACCGGGAGTTGCCTGAGCGCGCATGGGCAGAGAATCGTGTATTTTCCTGCCCATGATGAACAGTTCTTTGCCGATAAGGCTTCACCCGGCGGGTGCTCAACTTGCGGTTGAAACGAGCCCGCCCACAGGCC
>JANLQJ010000358.1:0-4140 GCA_031367715.1 Hyphomicrobiaceae bacterium
TATGGTTCGTCCGCCGACGTCCATATTGCTATCGCGGATGGCCTCGCGCACCTTGTCGAGGCCGATGCCGTAGCTTCTCAGCCGCTGCGGATCAACGACTACGGAGTATTGTTTCACGAAGCCGCCGACGCTGGCGATTTCCGCCACGCCCTCGGCCTTGGCCAGCGCATAGCGGATGGACCAAACCTGCGTGGAGCGCGATTCGGCCAACGTACGCCCCGAGCCACGGATGGCATACTGATAGACCCAGCCGACCCCGGTGGCGTCCGGCCCGAGCGTCGGTGTAATGCCGGCGGGCAAGCTACGTGCGGCGGCCGACAGATATTCGAGCACGCGCGAGCGCGCCCAGTAGACATCGGTGCCGTCCTCGAAGATGACGTAGACGAACGATACACCGAAGAAGGAAAAGCCGCGCACGACGCGCGATTTCGACACCGACAGCATGCTCGTGGTCAGCGGATAGGTGACCTGGTTCTCGACCACCTGCGGCACCTGGCCCGAATACTCCGTATAGATGATAACCTGGGTATCGGAGAGGTCCGGGATGGCGTCGAGCGGGACTTTCGAGACGGCGTAGACGCCGAGCGCGGCCAGGAAGAACGAGCCGAGAAACACCAGCAGCATGTTTCGGGCCGACCAGCGGATGATGGCGGCGATCATTGCGACACCTCGGCGGCGTTTGCAGCGCCGGCCGAGGCCACCGGTTTGACCTGCGGAATCGGGGCCGCAGGTCCACCAGTCTTGGGCTCCGCCGTGAAGGCTGCAAGCGCGGCCCTGAGATTGCTCTCGGCATCGATCAGGAAGTTGGCGGCGGTGACGATCTTGTCACCAGCAGCCAAGCCCTTTTTTACCGCGACCATGCCGTCGCCGCGCTCCCCGAGTGTGACCTCGCGCGGCTCGAACCGTCCCTCGCCCTTGTCAAGTATGACGACTTGCTTGCCGCCGCTGTCGATGATGGCGTCGACCGGAACCGCCAGCGCCTGAGCTTCGCCCGTGCCGGCATCGATGGTAACGTCCGCATACATATCGGGCCGGAAGCGTCCGTCGGGGTTGGCGAGATCGATGCGGATTTGCGCCGTACGGGTGTCGGCATTGAGATGGGGGTAGATGAAGGACACCACTCCCACGACGGGCTGGCCCGGCGTGGCCCGAAACGTCAGCGTCGCCTTGGCGCCAATGCGGACCTTGTCTGCATCCTGCTCGGGCACGTCGGCGATCACCCAGAGGCGCGTATGGTCGGCGATCTTGAACAGCGCCCGGCCGGGCTCGGCCCGCTCGCCCTCGATCACCATTTTTTCGACGACAACGCCGCTGACCGGACTCGGCCATTCAATGTAGGCGGGCACCGTTCCGGTGGCGCCGATCTTGCGCAGATGGCTCTCGGGCAGCCCGAGGTTCTCCAGCCGGCGCAGCGCACCCTGATTGCCGACCGACTGTTTGCCGCCGCTCTGGATCGCCACCTGATAGAGCGCCTCGGCGTTGAGCACCTCCTGGCTGAAGACGCGAAACAGCGGTTCTCCCTGCTTGACATGCTGGCCGACCACGTTGACGTAGAGCTTGTCGATATAGCCGTCCACCCGCAACGTGATCATGCGCAAAGTGCGCTCGTCGATCATGACTTTTCCGGGCGCGCGGATCGGCAACACCAGCGTGCGAGGCTCGACGATGGCGGTGCGCACGCCGGAACGCTGCACCTTGTCGACGCTGATTTTCACGGTCTTGGCGTCGTCTAGCGAGGCGGTATCGCTGTCCTCATAAACGGGAATGTAGTCCATCCCCATGGAGTCCTTCTTGGGCACTGGCGACGTGTCTGGCGCACCCATCGGATTGCGGTAGTAGCGAATGTTCTTCGCGGCTGACGTCGCTACGTCCTCGGCATAGACAGGAAGATAGTCCATCCCCATGGAGTCCTTCTTCGGGACCGGGGAGGTGTCGGGAGCGCCCATTGGGTTGCGGTAGTAGAGGATTTTCTTGGCCTTTGGGGGAGCAACGTCCTCCGCATAGACCGCAATGTAATCCATCCCCATGGAATCTTTCTTCGGAACGGGCGAGGTATCTGGCGCACCCATCGGATTGCGGTAATAGAGCAACTTGCGTTGGCCGCCGGTAGATGCGCCAGCTGTTTCAACTATGGCTATAGAGTGGGTGGACCACTTCGACAGCAGAAACGGCAGGTCCAGCGACGTCCCAGTGCCCAGCCGGTAGCCGCCAGCAATACCGACAACAAGGGTGAGTCCCGCGAGCGTTGTCGCGGACAGAATTCTAGAGCTCATGATTTGCAAGTCCCAAAAACACTTCGAATTCGGCCGAACGAGGCCAAACAAAGCCGCCGATCAGCGCACGCCATAGCGTGGCCGGCAACGGATGGACGTGTCGTTTTTGGGATCAGCTTCGAGGAATCGGGGGTTCGAACTCTGATGCAATCGAATGATATGCCCACGGCAAGACAGGGGTGGCAACTGTGTCCGCCCGCCCCGCCAATTCGCCTGTCACTTCGACAAGCCCGGCCATCTGCCCACAGGACAAGGAACAGTTCGCCTTGGCGCAGTTCGCTGGTTCATGCTTGCAAGGGCATCCGGTCTTTGCCTTGGTCGCGCAATCGCTCATGGCTGCGGACATAGCGCCGCCATTTGTCTGGGCAGCCGCTCCAGCGACGGAGCCCCAGGCAATCGATATCGCGATCAATATGGCAAGTGCGAAACGCATCCGAGCCCGAGTTCCAGTTCCTAGCCCTTGGTCGTATCATCCATAGATAAGGTTTCCGTCAACAAAACGACCATCAAGAGATTGTGAGCGGAAGTGGACCTTTGGCCACGCCAACAAATTGTCGCAGAACAAAAGCTCATCCAATATTAACTTTCCGTAACCGTAGCGCGTTGCCAATGACGCTGACCGACGACAGCGCCATGGCTGCGGCGGCCAGCATCGGCGACAGCAAGAGGCCGAACACGGGATAGAGCACGCCCGCCGCGATCGGCACCCCGGCGGCGTTGTAGATGAAGGCGAACAGCAAATTCTGGCGGATGTTCGACATAGTCGCCGCCGACAATTGCCGTGCCCGGACGATACCGTTGAGATCCCCCTTGACCAGCGTAACACCGGCACTTTCCATGGCCACATCCGTGCCGGTGCCCATGGCGATGCCGACATCGGCGGCAGCGAGCGCAGGTGCGTCGTTGACGCCATCGCCGGCCATCGCGACGACGCGGCCCTCGCTCCGCAACTGTTGAATGATCTTGCTTTTGTCGCCCGGAAGGACTTCGGCCTTGACCTCGGTGATGCCGAGTTTGGCCGCAACGGCATTGGCGGTAATGTTGTTGTCGCCGGTGAGCATGACAACGCGCAAGCCGGCTTGTTTCAGGGCCGCGATTGCGCCCGACGCGCTTTCTTTTATTGGATCGGCAATGGCGATGGCGCCAACCAGCTCCGGACCATGCGCGACAAAGACCACTGTTGCGCCGCCAGCGCGATAGCCATCGGTCAAGGCCCGTGCCTTGACGATGTCGATACCTGCGTCCGTCATGATGAGGGCATTGCCGATCAACATGACCTTGCCATCGACGGTGCCGCTCACGCCCTTGCCGATAGGCGCCGCGAAGTTCTCGACGGGCGCAAAACCAGTTCTGAGTTTCAGCGCCCGGCGCACAATGGCCGCCGCCAGTGGGTGTTCGCTGTTCCGTTCAAGACTGGCGGCCAGCCGCAACAGTTCGGGTTCTTTCACATCGCCTAAGGCTCGCACGGCCGTGACCTCTGGCTTGCCTTCTGTCAACGTGCCCGTCTTATCGACGACGATGGTGTCGACCTTCTCAAGCCGTTCCAGCGCCTCGGCGTTCTTGATGAGGATGCCCGATTGTGCGCCTCGTCCGACGCCGACCATGATCGAAATAGGCGTGGCGAGACCGAGCGCACACGGGCAGGCGATGATCAGCACCGAGACGGCCGCGATCAAGCCGAACGCCATGCGTGGTTCTGGCCCGAATGTGGCCCAGGCGAAAAACGCGAGGACCGCGACTGCCAATACGAGGGGCACAAACCAACCCGAAACCCGATCGGCGAGGCGCTGGATTGGCGCCCGGCTGCGCTGCGCTTCCGAAACCATCTGGACGATACGCGCCAACATGGTGTCGCGGCCGACTTTTT
>JANLQJ010000406.1:0-12626 GCA_031367715.1 Hyphomicrobiaceae bacterium
CCCCTATGCGTTGTGAGTCATTACGTCGCAATACATGGGTACATTAAGGCGCGTTCAGCAACCATGATCGGAACCTAACCCATTGGCGCACAAGAAAAACATCCCCAGCCAGCTGCTCCACAGGGCAGGAACTTCGGTCTAAGGCTTGATCTGCATCCGGTCCAAGCGCAATTGCGCGGCGCGGCGATGGCCTTCGAGTGTCTCGCTTGCGCTCTGGCGCGCGGCCGGCGGCGCCATCGTTCTCACGCCGCGCTCATCGAGCCACTGGTGTGTACAGATTTTCACATAGGCGCCGACCCACAGGCCGCCGGTATAGCGCCCGCCGCCCATGGTCGGCAGCGTGTGATTGGTGCCGACGCACTTGTCGGAATAGACCACGCTGGACAGTTCGCCGATGAAGATCGAGCCGTAATTGCGCAGTTTCTTGGCGAACGACTTGGCGTCCGCCGTGTGCACCTGCAGATGCTCGGCGGCGATGCGATCGGAGTAGGCGATCATGGCGACTTCGCTGTCGCAGATCGCGATCTCGCCGTAATCGCGCCAGGCGACGCTCGCGACATTGGCCGTAGACAGCGTTTTGAGCTGCCGCTCGACTTCGGCCAAAGTTGCGGCGGCAAGCGTGGGCGAAGTCGTGATCAATCCGACGCGGGTGCGCACATCGTGTTCGGCCTGCGCCAGAAGATCCGTGGCGATCATTTCGGCATCGCCGGTCTGGTCGGCAACGACGTAGATTTCCGAAGGTCCGGCGAGCTGGTCGATGCCGACGCGGCCGAACACCTGGCGTTTGGCTTCGTTCACATAGGCGTTGCCAGGTCCCACGATCTTGTCCACCGCCGGCACGCTTTCGGTGCCATAGGCCATGGCCGCGATGGCCTGGGCGCCGCCAATGCGGAAAATCCGATCCGCACCCGAGAGATGACAGCCCGCGATCATGGCCGGATGGGCATTGGGCGGCAGGCAGGCGATCACCTCGTCGACGCCCGCCACCTTGGCAGGAACGATGGTCATGATGGGCGCCGACAGCAGCGGATAACGCCCGCCCGGCACATAGCAGCCGACTTGGGCGATCGGGATGACGCGGTGCCCCAGATGCACGCCGGGCAGGCTCTCGATCTCCAGCGGCAGGATGGTGGCGAGCTGCGCCTGGGCAAAGCGCGTCACGTTGGCGATGGCGAATTCGGTGTCGGCGCGGGTCTGCGGGTCGAGCTTGGCGAGGGCGTCCTGACGCTCGCGCGCCGTCACCTCGAACTGTTCGACGTTTACCTTGTCGAAAGTCAGCGCGTAGTCGCGTACCGCAGCATCGCCCCGCTCTCGCACATCGCCGATAATTGTCCTGACCAGTGTTTCGACGGTCGTGTTGTCGCTCTCAGCGTTGCGCGCCGGCGCCTTGAACTGACGCACGCCCTCGGGCAGCGCGTGACTCTGATTTGACATGATGATTTGACCTCCGTGGCGGGGCGAGAATGGTCTTGCATACGTCGTCCCATGTAGGTTGGGTCAAGCGTTTCAGCGCGACCCAACATCTTGCCGCAAACACGGCCCGTGGAATGTTGGGTCGCGCAAAGAGCTTGACCCAACCTACATGATTTGACCTCAGTGGCGGGGCGAGAATGCTCTTGCATACGTAGTCAATCCTTGCCAGTCTTTTCGCGCAATTCCAAGTCTGGCCCGCAAACTGCTAGGCTCAATTCTGTTCTATTCCGGGCCCTCAAGGAGCCGACATGTCCGAGGCCGACACGCCCCACAAGCCGGCGAACATCACGCGCATAGACGCTCCCAAGGAGCATGTGCTGCAGGTGGAACGGCACGATTATCAGGATCTTGCGCCCACCAACCGGCCGCGTAGCCAGAGCCTGAAGGGCTTCGACGACATCTATACCGATATCGTCGACTACATTGTGCGCTGTACCCACCGCATCTGGGACGAACGTAACATCGGGCTGATCTACACCCACTATACCCAAAACGCCGTGCTCTACGGTACCACCAGCACGATGTACGATCGTGAGGATGTGGTGCGCGATACCATCCAGAAGCTCGTGTCGTTTCCCGAGCGGCGCGGCAACGCCACCCAGGTGATCTGGCGCGGCAATGATGTCGACGGCTTCTACACCTCGCATCTGGTTACGGGCTCGGGCCGGCACAGCCAGTGGGGGGCGTATGGCCAGCCCACCGGCCGCAGCTTCGTGTCGCGAACCATCGCCGACTGCATGGTGTTCGAGAACAAAATTTTTCGCGAGTGGGTGGTGAGCGAACCTTTGGCGGTGCTGTGCCAGCTCGGCGTCGATCCACACGGCTATGCCGAAAAACTGGCCAAGGCGTCGTTCGAAAAAGGCCTGAAAGCCCTTGATGTCGGCGAGAACCAGCACAGGATCGGTCAGTACCCGCCTGATGCGGAGGCCGATGTGTCGATTGCCCATAACCTGCTCGAGCAAGAGACTTTGCGCTGGCTGCACGAAACCTACAACAAGCGCATGTTCGGCAAGATCCGGGACGTCTATGCGCCAAACGTGCAGTACCACGGACCCATGATGCGCGAACTCTATGGTTCGGCAGCGATTCAGCACCAGATGCTCGGCCTGATCGGTTCGATCCCAGACGCAGCATATACGCCACATCACGTCTGCTCGAACGATTGCGAAGAAGGTGGCGTCAAGGTCGCCGTGCGCTGGACCATGGAGGGCCACCACTTGGGCTACGGAATTCTGGAACAGCTCGGCCCCCCCACCGGCAAGCGCCTACACGTCATGGGCATCAGCCACTATCACTACAAAGGCGGCAAGATCGTCGAGGAATGGACGGTCTATGACGAGCTGTCGCTCCTGGTGCAGATCAAGCTGGCGCAGCTGGCGGATGCGTGACGAGTTCAGATTGCACGACGCAACCTTCAGCTCCATCCAGAAAGGTGACATGCGGCCCCCGTTGCATTTGGCCCGACGCGCCCTTGTAGAGGCATGCGGCGGCGCCGATGCACTGCCGCAGTCAACTGCGGCGGCAGCGCGGGCAGGCGGCGGGATGGCAAGCGCGGCAGTAGGCCTTGCCGCAGGAGGTGCAAGGAGCCGCGCCGGAAGGGTCGGTGAGGTGCAGCTGGTCGTCGCAGGCGAGTCGCGTTGGGTTGCGACCGAGACCCCAGTCGCTCACCGGCGCTTCCAGCAATCGCGCGGCAGGATGCCAGTCGATGGGCACAACGCGCTCGGCTTTGCGGCGCTTGATCAGCAGCTGATAGCGATGCACGGGCGCCAGGACGATCAGACCCTGCACCCATTCGACCGTAACCTTGAGCGCGTAGTTGTGGCTGAGGTCGGCAAGCTTGGCGGCATAGTCGCGTTCGATCGCGGTGACCCGCAAGCCTTCGCGCTTGGCGCTGGCCTCAGCTTTGTCGCCCGAGCCGCGCCGGGCGGCCGCCAACTTGAGATGCGCGGCCCGGCGTAGATCGTCGTGATAGGCATGTATGCGGCCACGATCACGCTCGAGCCGCCGGCGCATGGCGGCAAGGAAGGGTTCCAGATCCTGGCGCACGCGGTGGTCGAGCAGCGGGCCGGCCCGGGCGGCGATGGTGGCGGCGTCCCAGGCGGGGCGGGCAGCGCGCTGTGCGGTGGCCTCGGGGGCAGTCCATTCGCCTTCTCGCTCAAGTGCTGCGCTGAGCCTGCCGAGCAGATCCGGTCCCAACACGGCCCCGGTGGCGCAATTGAAACCGAGCGTGACCAATCCCTCGCGCTTTTCATCTGACGTCGCCGAATAGCGGAAAGTCAGCAGCAGCAACCTGGTCCAGGCCGCGCTCTCGCCTTGCAGCCGCCAGACGGCGTTGGGCAGCTCGAGCGCATGATTGATCATGGCTACTGGATCGCCTGGCGGACTGGGATTGCCAGTGCTCACCAGTTGCCGCTCGGCAAACCGGCCGCGCTCACCCAGCAGCGCGCCGAAGCGTTCCAGCCAGTCGCCTTCGAGTCCGATTTGGAGCGCGCCCGGCGGCTGCATGACCCCGAAGCCGAGCCGGGTGAATTCCTGCCAGCCAAATGCCGCGCGCAAGGGTTCGGGCGCCAGCACGTCCAGCCCGTCGGGCTCGACGGACTCAATCTCCGCACCCTGAGCATCCAGTATGTCGGCAACGAAATCACGCAGCGACGCCATCATTGCTCCTTATGCGGTTTCGAAATCTTCGCCGAACAGTTTCTGGTCCAGCTCTTTGGCGCCGTGGTGGTCGCGGCGGGCCGCATCGAGCAACTCGCCCAAGGCATCAAAGGCGGCGGTGCGCCCGGACTCGGTCGCCTCCAGCCAGGCATCGAGCACCAGGTCGGGGAACTCGCGTTCCTCCTCCATGCCGCCGAGAATGGCGCCGACCTCGCCGACCACCAGTTCGAACATGGAAATCTTCTCATCCAGCAGCATCAGCACCTGTTCCTCGATGGTGCCGCGCGTGACCAGATTGAACACGAACACCTCGCGCGCCTGACCGATGCGATCGATACGCCCGATGCGCTGCTCGATGGCCATGGGGTTCCAGGGCACGTCGAAATTGATCAACGTGTTGCAGAACTGGATATTGCGGCCTTCACCACCCGATTGAGTGCAGAGCAGGACCGAGGCGCGGTCGCGGAACTCGGTGATCGCCGCATCTTTCTCCGGTCCAGTGAGGCTGCCGTCGAAGCGCGCGAATGCGATACCTTCCGTGCCCAGCCGGTTCGCCAGATGCTCCAGCGTCTCGCGCGACTGCACGAACACGAGCTTCTTTTCCTCAGGGTTTTTGCGCAGCAGTTCGAGCAGCGCCGCTTCCTTGCCGCCGGTCTCGATGGCAGCCAGCCGCTTGGCCAGTGCGTCCCAAGACTTATCCTTCGGATTGCGCTCGGCGATGCGCGCGACGGCGCCCGCAGCCGCAGCGGGCGAGGAGCCTGCCGCGCTGAGCAGATGCTGCAGCACCAGACGGTTGCGGCCGGCTCCCCCGCCCTCTGCCGCCAGACGCCGCGCTGCCTCGGCCAGACAGGCATAGGCCTCAGCCTCGCCGGGAGCGCCATCCACCTTGATGGTGGTGGCGTGCCGGCGCGGCAGTTTGAGTGCCACGACGGCGCGGGTATTGCGGATCATGGCGCCGCGCATCAGTGACCGGAGCGCCTCCGGATTGGCCGGCTGGCGTGGCTTGCCCGGCGTCATGTGGGCGGCGCGAAACTCCGTCAACGTCTTGAAGATGCCGGGCTTCAGCAGCGTCAGCAGATTGTACAGTTCGATCAGATCGTTCTGCACCGGCGTCGCCGACAGTAGCAGCAGGAAGCGCTTGTTCAATGCGTCGACCAGCTTCCAGCTGGCGCTTGAGCGATCGCGCAGATGATGGGCCTCATCGACGATGACGAGATCATATTGACGGCTGGCCAGCCGCTCGGCATGTTCACGGCGGCGCGCTGAGGCAATCGAAGCGATGACGCGCGGCTGGGCCCAGAAGGCGTCGGGATTGTCGCGCAGCAATGGATCGTAGGTGGTCGCGAAGGCGAGGCCGAACTTGGTCTCCAGCTCCTCGCGCCACTGCCCGACCAAGGACGCCGGCGTCAGCACCAGCGTGCGCTCGGCCATGCCGCGCAGCGCATATTCCTTCAGCACCATGCCCGCTTCGATGGTCTTGCCGAGCCCGACCTCGTCGGCCAGCAGGACGCGGCCACGGAACTGCTTCAACACCTTGCGTACCGTTTCGATCTGATGCCAGAACGGCTCAATGCCGGTGAGTTGGGGCAGGCACAATAATTCATCGAAACCCTGGGCGAGCCCAAGATGATTGAGCCGCTGGCGCAGATCGAACCAGCGGCCACCGGCTTCGGGCGGCAGCGCCAGGGCGGTTTTGAGTGCCGAGAGGTCGATATCGATGGCGAACGGAATGGCGATGCCAGGCAGGGGCAGCGGAGGAGGCGATGCCGGCTCGGCATTCCCGGCGACGGCAGGTTTGCGATCGTCGGCCGCGGCGGTCGGCTTGGGATTTGCTCTGATCTTGGCCTTGGCCGGGGCTTTCCCTTTCGCCGCAGGCTTGGCGGGAGATTGACGGCGGCCGCGAACCGGCCTGTCACCCTCCAGGATCTCGTTGATCTGACGGAACATCCAGTCGACGTGGCCCCGCCCTGCCGGAAAATGCTTGTAGGCCTCGACCCAGGTGATCAGGCCGTTGCGTTCCAGGTGCACCTTGGCGGCGGCGCGCGCGCCCATGGCATGGAGCGTGAAGGCGCGCAACAGTTCTCCGGCCGGAGCCGTTGCGCGTTTCGAAAACCGCTTGAGGAAGACCTGCGCCTTGGCCGGATCGCCGTCGAGCAGTGCGGCGGTGGTTGCCATCAGCAGGATCTGCGGGTCGCCGGGACAGACCAGCAATGCCTTTTCGGCCAACGGCAGATAGCCGTGCGTCGGTTTGGCTTTCTGGAAGGCAGCGTGCAGCTTGTGCAGCCAAACCTCGCCCGCATCGAGCGGCGCCTCGAAGGGATCGGCTTGGCGCCAGGCCGGACGTGTCATGAGCCCCTCGCGGTATTGCCTGCTGGGTTGGCGCAAAACGACGGCGAATCGGTTGCTGCAACTCAAGCAGGATGGCAGCGACACTGGCCGGCGGCAATGGCGACCTGCCAAGCTGTGGATCGGCTGTGGATGGCCTTGCGTCGCGCGGCGACGGAAATCACTTTGTCTCGCCGCCATAGCAGCCCTTGCGGTCTACCGACCGTCCCCGCGAGGGCCGAGAGCCTTTGGGACGGGGATGACGATGCTCTGTCATACCAGCCAACCTATCGTTTGACTCGTGCTCGCATGCAAGGGGCGCACGGCAGTGCGCCCGTCCAAGAGCTTGCCGCGCAGCTAGTGTTCTGACTCATTCAAATGGTTTCCGATTTTTCGTCATCCCGGCGAAGGCCGGGACCTGTCCAACCATCGGGATCTGCGGCAGTTGGCAATTCGGAAAAAGTGCTTTGAAACAGAGACTTGCCGCGTACGTCCTGAGTGCCTCGCATCGACTTGGACGGGTCCCGGCCTGCGCCGGGATGACGATTTTTCGGGGTTCCAAATGATTGTTACAGAACACTCGACGGGCGCACTGCCGTGCGCCCCTCATGACCTCTGTCACGAACCTTCAAAGTGACAGGTCAAACCATTAGTTGGACGGTATCACAACACTGGCTATTCCTGAGTAAAGCGGCCGGCATGCGTCAGCCACGCCCACAACGTGCTGGTTGCCGGGTCAGCCAGTTTGCGCTCCAGAGTGATCGCCCACCAATGCTCGCGGCACGGCAACTCGATTGCGAAGGGCCGTACCAGTCGCTTTGCCGTGATAGCGGCGGCAGCCAACATGGTGCTCGCCAGCGTCACGCCGAGGTTCTGCTCGGCAGCTTGTTGAGCCAGCCCTGAATCACTGAAATTCGGGCCCGCATTGGCTGCCGCCCCGTCAATCCCGGCGATCGCAAGCCAGTCGGTCCAGCGCTCTTTGCGCTCGTCGTGGACCAGCGGCTGCTGCAAGACATCGGCAGGCTGGCGCAGCTGGCGAGCCAGCCGGGGCGCGGCGGCGGGCGACAGCCGGTCCTGGCCAAGATCGTGCGCTATCAGCCCTTTTTCGGGCACCTCGGTGCGCACAATGGCAATGTCGATTTCCATCTCCGCGAAGTCGAGTGAGGCTCCTGCTGTCGAGAGCCAAGGATCGATCTCGGGATGCGCCCGGCGCAGGTCGCCGAGCGCGGGAATGACGCAGCAGGCAATGAAGTCGCCCGGCGCGTAGACGATGATGCTGTTGGGCTTGCGATAGGGCTCCAGCCGCCGCAGTCCATCATCGAGCCGGTCGAGGGCATCGCGGACCGAACGGTAGTAGTCGCGGCCGGCATCGCTCACTTTCAAGTCGCGGCCAACCCGCAAGAACAAAGGCTGGCCTGTGTGATCCTCCAACAGCCGCAACTGGTGGCTGACCGCCGACTGGGTGAGGCCAAGTTCGGCGGCGGCTGAAGTGACCGAGCCGAGCCTGACGGTAGCTTCGAAGCCTCTGAGGCAGGCCGTCGGTGGCACATGGCGATAATGCTTCATATATGAACAATTTTCATCGAACTGCGGACCCGATCTCATTTGACCGCAAGTTCCGAGCGGTGTCCATTACCTTGCGTCATAACGAGACCGAAAGTCAGTGGACATGCAAGCCATGCAAGCCATGCAATCTGCAAAATCGATGCCAGGGACTCCGGCCGCGCTCGGCTTCCGTATGCCGGGCCCAGGCCATCCGCACCGCCGCACCTGGATGGCCTGGCCGCATCGCCAGGATCTGTACGGCGATGGTCTGGCGCAGACGCAGCGTTCCTATGCCGAGGTCGCTCACGCTATTTCCCGCTTCGAGCCCGTAGCCATGGTGGTGCATCCCGCTCACCTTGATAGCGCCAAGCGCCATCTCGCGCCCAACATCGAGATCGTGCCGATCGCCATCGACGATGCCTGGATCAGGGATTCGGGTCCGACCTTTCTGGTCCATGCCGATGGCCGAGTTGGCGGCGTGTCCTGGCGCTTCAATGCCTGGGGCGGCAAGCACGCGCCGTGCGATGCCGATGACGCGCTGGCTGACCAGCTGCTCGCCCACACTGAATCCGAGTTGGCGCAATCGTTCCTGACTTGCGAGGGCGGTTCATTAACAACCGATGGCGACGGCACGCTGATCTGTACCGAGACCAGTATCCTCAACCCCAACCGCAATCCGGGCGTCTCAAAAGCCTGGGCCGAGCTTGAGCTCAAGCGCATGCTCGGCATCGAGAAGGTGGTCTGGCTGCCCGGCGACCCGTTCGACAAGGAGACTGACGGCCACATCGACGGCATGTGCTGCAGCCTTGGGCCGGGCAAAGTGCTGTTCGAGGTCAACCGCGACCCGGCCGATCCGCACGCCCGCATCCTTGCCGACAACCTCGCGGCATTGACCGCGCAGACCGACGCGCGGGGGCGCCCGTTCGAGGTTGTGACCATCGAGGAAGCGTCCGAAGCAGCAGCGACCTCCGACGTGTTCTGCAAGTCCTACATCAATTTCTACAAGGCCAATGGCGGTATCGTGTTGCCGGTTTATGGTCTTCCATCGGATGATCGCGCAGCCGAGAGCATCCGCCGCGCCTTCCCGAATTTTCCCATCGAACGGGTTGACGTCAGCGCCATCGCCCCGGGCGGCGGCTCGATTCACTGCATCACGCAGGAGGAGCCGCGATGAGCACGCGCCGATTGACGCGGCGCGCCATCCTCCAGGGCATGGCCGTAGCGGGAGGCGGAAGCATGATTGGCGGCACAACGGGCCTTTCCCAATTCGCCGAGGCCAGCGAGGTCGTTTCCGCCAAGGCGGCGGGCTTCCGCATGCCCCTTGAGTCCGAGCGGCATGAACGGACCTTCATGCAATGGCCGGCCCGGGCCGATATCCATGGCGGCAAGCGCGCGCTCGATGCGGTCCGGGACAAGATTGCCCTGATCGCCCAATCGATTGCCAAACATGAGCCAGTGGTCGTGCTGGCTCGGCCTGAGCAGATTGACAACGCTGCTGCGCGGCTTGGCACCGGTATCGAGACGTGGCCGATCGAGACCGAAGATCTCTGGTGTCGCGACTCCGGCCCGACCTTCGTGGTCAACGACCAGGGCAAGCTCGCCGTAGCCGAGCTGAATTTCAATGGCTGGGGCAACAAGCAAACGCACAAGGACGACGGAAGCATCGCCAGACGTGTCGCCGAACGGCTCGGCCTGCCCGTCTTCGAAAGTGGTGTTTTCGGCGAAGGTGGCGGCATCGAGAACGATGGCGACGGGGCGCTGCTTGCCCATGAGAGCTGCTGGGTCAACAGCAATCGCAACAAGGGCGACAAGGCAGAAATCGAAGGCCTGCTCAAAGAGGCGCTTGGAGCAACGCACATGATCTGGGCGCCCGGCGTCAAGGGCGCGGACATCACCGACTATCACATCGACGCGCTCGCCCGCTTCGTCAAGCCCGGGCAAGCGCTGATCCAGTTACCCGCCAAGGTGATCACGGATGATCCGTGGTCGTCTGCCGCCTATGAAACCTATGAGGTTCTGAAACGGGCGCGCGATGCGCACGGCCGTAAGCTCGACATCGTGGTCATTCCCGAACCGCTCAACATCCGCTCGCGCTCGCGCGATTTCGTCTCGAGCTACGTGAATTACTATGTCTGCAACGGCGCAGTGATCGGTGCCCAGTTCGGTGACGACCAGGCCGATGCGCAAGCCGCGCGCATTCTCGGGCAACTATACCCTGGCCGCGAGGTGGTAAGCCTGAACGTCGATCCGATCGGCGAAGCCGGTGGCGGCATCCATTGCTCCACCCAGCAGCAACCCAAAGGCAGGGCGTGAATCAAGGAGTGGCGGGCCATGAGTGAGCTGATTGTTGGCGCTGTGCAGCTGGCGCTGGGCGACGACCTTGACGCCAATCTCGACAAGATCGAGCGGCATGTGCGCAAAGCCACCAGTCGCGGCGCGACACTTGTCGTGCTGCAGGAACTGATCGACGGCTGCTACTTCTGCAAGGATATCGATCTGGCGCAGCGCCGCCGCGCCCGCCCCGCCGAAGGCCATCAGGCGATCACGCGGCTCTCTGCACTCGCGCGCGAACTTGGTGTCGTGCTGCCGGTCTCCTTCTACGAGCAGGCAGGCAAGAACAGTTTCAATTCCCTGGCTATGATCGATGCCGACGGCTCGCTGCTCGGCATCTACCGCAAAAGCCACATCCCCGACGCCCCCGGCTACAGCGAGAAGTCATATTTCCATGACGGCGACACCGGCTTTCGCGTCTTCGAGACCCGGGCCGGCAAGATCGGCACGGGCATATGCTGGGACCAGTGGTTCCCGGAAGCCGCGCGCAGCATGGTGCTGATGGGCGCTGACCTCCTGATCTATCCGACCGCCATCGGATCGGAACCGAGTACGCCCGGCTGGGACAGCCGCGACCACTGGCAGCGCGCCATGCAGGGCCACGCCGCCGCCAATTTGACGCCTGTGATCGCGGCCAATCGCGTCGGCGTCGAGCATGGGTCACAACACGACGTCACCTTCTTTGGCTCATCTTTCATCACCGATTTCACCGGCGCCAAGATCGCGGAGGCCGACCGCATCTCGGAGTGCGTCATCACCGCCGCGCTCGACATGGCCGCGGCACACGAGTGGCGGCGCGCTTGGGGCGTGTTCCGCGACCGCCGCCCGGACCTCTATGGGCGGCTGATCGAGCCCACGCCCACGTCTCTTCTTCCGCCCACGTCTTGATAACTGAACAACCCAAACAGGATGGTTTGATATGTCCAAATCGATGCTGAAGTCTGCGTTTGCCGCGATCGCCCTGGCACTTGGCGCATCGGTGGCGCAGGCCGATGAAATCCGGCTCTATTCGTGGTCGGACTATATCGGCTCAAAGGCCATCCCCGCCTTTACCGCCGCGACGGGAACAAAGGTGATTTACGACGTCTTCGACAGCAACGATGTCGCTGAAACCAAACTGCTGGTTGGCAAGAGCGGCTACGACGTCGTGACGCCCAACCTGTCGCCCCATTTCGCGCGCCAGCTTGCCGCCGGCATCTGGGCGCCGCTCGACAAGAGCAAACTCGGCAATATCGGCAACATCGATGCTGGTCTCATGAGGAAGCTGGCCGATGTCGATCCGGACAATGTCCATGGCGTTCCCTGGATGTGGGGGACCACCGGGATTATCTACAATGCCGGCAAGGTGCATGACATCATGCCGGACGCACCAACAGACTCCTGGCGCCTGCTGTTCGACCCGGTCATAGCCGGCAAGTTGGCAAAATGCGGCATCGTCATGCTCGATGATGCCGAGCAGGTGCTGGGCAGCGTACTGATCTCGATGGGCAAGCCCGCCGATACCGACAATGAGGCCGAACTGGCCGCCGCCGTCGATGTCTTGAAGAAAGTTGTTCCGTTTGTGCGCAAGTTCCACAGCTCTGAGTACATCACTGGGCTTGCCAATGGCGAATACTGTGTCGCGCTCGGTTTTTCGGGCGATGCCTTGATCGCCGCCAGCCGATCCAAGGAAGGGGCTAAGGGTTTCGATATCCAGTATCGCATCCCGAAGGAAGGCGCGCTGGTCTATACCGACGTTCTCGCGGTACCGAAGGATGCGCCAAACCCGGCGGCGGCCAATGCCTTCATCAATACGTTGATGCGGCCCGAAATCGCCGCGGCCGCAGCGATCGAAACCGGCTTTGCCACGGCCAACCGCGAGGCAATCAAGCTGGTTCCAGCCGAACTCACGGGTAATCCCGACCTCTACCCGCCTGCCGAGGTGGTGGCACGACTGACGCTGCCGAAAGTGCACAACCAAAAGGTCATGCGCGCCTGGCAAGACGCCTGGCTGCGGGCCAAGGGGCTGAAGTAGCTGTCAGGTCGGGCGACATGCACTATTGAGACGGCCGCGCTTGTTCCGACCGCGTCGATGGACTGCCCGGCCTTATACCGGCTAACCTATCGTTTGACTCGTGCTCGCAAGCGTAGCGGGCGCACAGCAGTGCGCCCGTCTAGTGTTCTGTAACAATCATTTGGAACCCCGAAAAATCGTCATCCCGGCGCAGGCCGGGACCCGTCCAAGTCGATGCGAGGCACTCAGGACGTACGCGGTAAGCCTCTGTTTCAAAGCACTGTTTCCGAATTGCCAACTG
>JANLQJ010000419.1:0-1586 GCA_031367715.1 Hyphomicrobiaceae bacterium
CAGTACACGGTGCTTTACTTGGCCAAGACTTCGCTATCTTTTCTATGCTGCGATTGACTGTCGCGTGCCTTGTATTCACTTACCCGCACAATATTGACGGGTATGGCCGACATCCGCGGCATCGAATTCAGTGGTTCAACATTGCGGTCAGTGGAGATGAGCATATTGGTTGAAGCTCCGTGCGTCGCCGTATCCATGGACTCGCCCGGCAGCGGCCCCCAGGCATGTGCCATCGATACCACTCCACGCCGCAGTGTCGGATCAGCCTGGACAATCGCCGAGATTTGCGCGTGATCGGAAGTGATCTGGATACGGTCCCCGCTGGTCAGCCCATCGGCCGCAAGATCCTCAGGATTCAGATACGCCGGATTAAAGGGATTGCGCTTGCGCGTCGTCGGCAGGAACATACCGATCGTGTTGTAGAAATCCCGCATCCGTCGCGAAGAGAGCAGATGAGTGAACTGCTTTCCATTGTTTGCTTTCAACTCTGTCGCCAGCTCCGCGAGTTCCATGGAGACGTCTTCCGGAATCACATCGAAGGTTGCTGTTGATTCGGCTCTGGGCGGTAACACCGTGGTCTGCGCCTCGTAATAGATCTTCCCCGACCGATGGGTCTTGATCTCTTCCAGCGGGGCCAGCGGATGCTGGGTGCGCATGGCAAGGAGTTCATCGTTGGTCGGACCTTTGTCCATGTCCAGCACATGGCCGGAGAAGGTCATGGTCTTGCCCAGACGCTTGGCCAGTGCCCAGAAGAAATACCATTCTTCGATGACTTCCGATCCTTTGGGCGGTTTGAGCAAGGCAGGAGCGTATTGCACCCACGGTTCGCGGAAGAAGGCGAAGCCGTAGGCGCTCACCGGCAGGTCGGAACGCTCGTATTGCAGCAGGGGCGGAAAGATGTAATCAGCCAGACGGGCCGTGTTGGTCATGTAGGGCTCTACCGAGACCTTGAGCTCAAGGGCATCAAAGGCGCGCTGCATCTTTTTCTGGTCCGGCATCAGGTTGGCCAGGTTGCCACCGCACGAAATCAGGCATTTCACCTGTCCGGGGCCGGGAGTGAGGATTTCATCAGCCAGGGTGCCGGTGGTCTTTTCGCCGCCGATCGAGCCAACGCCGCGAATCCGGCTGGGCGGGACTTTCCATGAAGTGCGTGGTGGCGGAATGACTTCGGCACGGAAGGGACCCGAGGGCACCATCATGTCGACGCTCAGCACCTTGTCGCCCGGACGCAGGAAACGACCGCAGATGACATTGAGACAATCGGCCAAATGTTGCATGAGATTGGAGTGTGGCGCCATGCTGGGGCCGGTACCGGTATAGACGGCGCCTTGCTTGGAGTCGCGGGCGAAGAGTTCAGCCACGCGGCGCAGGTCGCCAGGCTGAAGACCTGCGCGGGCTTCGACGGCGGCTTCGGTGAACGGGGCGACAGCCTCACGTAACGACTTCACGGCGGCTACACCGACGTAGCGTTCGCAGAACTCTTTGTCTTGCCAGCCTTCGTTCAATACCAGGCGGATGAGGCCAGCCAGGATCATGGCGTCGTGGCCCGGCAGGGGCTGAATGAGGACGTCGGCGTGAGTGGCAGT
>JANLQJ010000423.1:0-1533 GCA_031367715.1 Hyphomicrobiaceae bacterium
TTCAGGCTCGGGCACCGCGCCCGCCACCTCGATGCCGACGGTGGCCGCAACGATGAACGGAATGCCGGCAGCGCCCAGGTCCAGGCCGGTGAAGCGGATCGTGTTCAGCGTCTCGTTGCCGAACACGAGCGGCAGGTTGTAAATCTGCTCGTCGAGCCGGGCATGGCCCGGGCCGATGTTGAACGCGGCCACGGCCGTGACGTTGTCAATCGTGTTGTTGAAGACACCGTCGAAGTGGTCGCGGATATTGAGGCCTTGAATCAGATCGACCTTGTAGTAGCTGCTGTTCGAGCCGAAGAATTCGACCGAGCCGTTGTTCGAGCCGAACGCGCCGAAGCCCGAGTTGATCAGCGTGTAAGCCTGCGTCACGCCGAACACGCCGACTGCGATATCGAGCACGCCGCGTGCAAATGCGGTGTTTCCGCTGGCGTCGGCGGCGAACTGGAACGGCACGCTGTTGAAGGTGCTGGTGCCGGGAATCAGCGGGGCGTAGACGGCGCCGTCGGTGAAGGTGCGAATGTCGGTGTTGAGCGTGGACAGCGTCAAGGTCGTGAAGGTGGCGGCTTGCGACAGCGGGGCAACGGCGAGCAGGGCGAGCAGCGAAATGCCTTTGAACATGGGGTCTCTCCAGATGATGAAAGCCAGCGTACGGAACTGCACAACGCCATGTCGGCCAGCTTAGACAGGGCGGCGCAGCGCGGCAATCCCCGATTCCCGGGGGCAGAGGCGGCGCGCCATTTCGGCAAATCCTGCACCCCGAGCACCCTGCGTGAGGTATGCCGGCCACACCGTCAACGCCTCGGTGAAGTCCAGCAGGTTCGCCACGCCGACGCTGAGCGGGAAGTGGCCGAACATGGCCTCGTCGTTGGTCGAGTCACCCACATAGACCCAGCGTTCGAACTCCGTGTCGAGGTTGCGCGCGAGCAAGTGCTGCACCATCCAGCGCGCACCACTGAGCTTGGTGTGAGTGCCGAACCAGCCGTTGATGTGGATCGAGCTGACCGTCGCGTTCATGCCTTCGGCGTGCATCAGTGCGACCACGGCGGCGACCTGCTCCGGCGCCAGGTGCGAGAACTCGCTGTGGTCGATCGCGATGTCGGTGGCGCGCCCGGCGCTGTCTCGCGCCAGCGTGCTGCCCGGCACTTCGCGCAGGATGCGGACCGCCACCTCGCGCAGCCGCTGAGCGTTGCGCCGGCGCGGGGCTTCGTCCTGCGCATAGGCGATCGCGAGCCCGCCGGCATCGTCGTGCATCAGCGCCACCGCGCCGTTCTCGGCGACGATGGCCTCGACCGGCCAGGCCAGCGCGAACGGTTTGCTCCAGCCCATCGACCGGCCGGTGATCGCGATCACGGGCAGCCCGGCGGCGTGCAGCGATGCCAGCGCTTGGAGCGCATTGGGCGTGATCGCGCCCGAGGTCGTCAGCGTGTCGTCGATGTCGGTCAGCACGCCCACCACCGCTTGCAGCGCGGCGGCGGGCGCGTCGGCCCACGGCCGTGGAGATGGGTCGCTCATGCGTCAAGTCTTGCACAGGGG
>JANLQJ010000424.1:0-10594 GCA_031367715.1 Hyphomicrobiaceae bacterium
CCCCCACATTGAGAATTGCTGGTTACTCGGTCGGAAATTTGAACCGCAACTCCGCCACCTGTGCCTCCGTCAGCCAACGCGTTTTCTCCGCGCGCAGCATCAGATAGATGCGCGCCGTTTCTTCCAGCTCCTCGATCGCGCCGACCGCCGCCGCCAGCGTCGTTCCCGCCACTACCGGGCCGTGATTGGCCAGTAGCACGGCGTGGTGCTTGCCGGCCTTTCGGCGCACGGCCTCGGCCAATGCCTTGTCGCCCGGGGCGTAGTACGGGACCAGCGGCAGCGTGCCGACGCGCATGATGTAGTAGGCAGTGATGGGGGGAAGCACATCGTCCGGGTTCACACCGTCAAGGCATGACACCGCAACCGAATGCGTGGAATGCAGATGCACGATGGCGCAAGCTTTGGCGCGCTCGCCATACATGGCCAGATGCAAAAAGCTCTCCTTAGTTGGAGCATCGCCGCCGATGTGCTTGCCGTTTTCGTCTAATCGCGACAGCAGCGCCGGATCGAGCCGGTCGAGCGCAACACCGGTCGGCGTCATCAGCCAGCCGCCAGGGATGCGCACGCTGATGTTGCCCGACGACCCAAACGTCAGCCCACGCGCAAAGATCGAGCGGCCGAAGCGGCAGATGTCTTCGGCGGTCTGGTCCGATGAGGTCATCGCTGCGCCTCAAGCGGTGGCGCGTTTTTCCTTCTCCCATAGGGAGAAGGTGCCCGACAGGGCGGATGAGGGATATCGGACCCAGAGTTCGCACATCTTCGTGCAAAACTATGCCCCCGGCACCCCTCATCCGGCACTTCGTGCCACTTTCTCCCTATCGGAGAAGGCAAAAGGCGCCGAGTTCGATCGTTTGCAACCCGCAAAATCAAACCTCCAGAACACGGAACGCTTTGACGAAGAAATCGTCCGCTCCAAAATTGCCGGATTTCAGGGCGAGCGCCAACACCGGCTCGCCAAGGCTCATGGTCCACGGCACGCCCGGATCGATCTGCGGGCCGATGCGCAGGGCGGTGACACCGAGTTTCTGCACCACCGCGCCCGACGTTTCACCACCAGCCACCACCAGTTTTCGCACGCCCGCCACCACTAGGCCCTGAGCAATGCGCGCCAGGGCGTCCTCGACCAGCACGCTCGCCCGCTCGCGTCCGAGTTCAGATTGCACGCGGGCGACCTCACTGGGCGGCGCACTGGCGGAAATGAGCACGGGCAACACGCCGAGTTTGCCCTTCGCCCAAGCCAGCGCCTCGCCGACTACATCGCGGCCAGCAGCCAGCTGTATCGCATCGACCGCAAACACCGGATGACCCGCCCGCATATCCGCCAGCTGCCGCAAAGTCGCAGCCGAGCAGCTGCCGGAAATCACCGCTGTCGCACCCGCGATGGCCGGCAACCGATCGGCCTGGGCATTGCGCTTGAATGCATGCGTGCGCTCGAAATTGGCCGGCAGCCCGAGCGCCAGTCCCGACCCGCCGGTGACCAGCGGCAAGTTCGCGGCCGCCTCGGCCATATGATGCAGATGCGCATTGCTCAGTGCATCGACGATGGCATAAGCGTGACCTGACTTGCGCAAGCGCTCGTGGGCCCCCGCAACCGCCGCCGCGCCCTTATCGACCACCGAAAACGGCACCAGCCCGACTTTGCCTCGCGTCTGCCTGCCCAACACGCGCACCAGATCGGCATCGGCCATCGGCGTCAGCGGATGGTTGCGCATGGACGAATCCGATAACAGCCGGTCGCCGACGAACAGGTGGCCGCAATAAATCGTGCGGCCGTTCTCGGGGAAGGCCGGGCAGGCGATGGTGAAGTCGACGCCGAGATCGTCTAGCAGCGCATCCGCCACCGGGCCGATATTGCCGGCATCGGTGGAATCGAAGGTGGAGCAATATTTGAAGAAGATCTGCTGCGCCCCCACGGATCGTAGCCAGGCCAGCGCCGCGCGCGACCAGGCGACCGCATCGGCCACCGGCGCCGTTCGCGATTTGAGCGCGATGACGATGGCGTCGGCGTCGGGCACAGGCGTTGCCGCACCCGGCACGCCGATCAGCTGCACCGCGCGCATACCGCCGCGCACCAACGTGTTGGCAAGATCGGTCGCGCCGGTGAAATCATCGGCGATGCAGCCGAGCAGGACAGAAGAGCGGGTCATTGGGTCAGGACTTTCGTTGAGCGACGCATGATAGGCGCAGGACACGCGGCGCGGCAATCTGCGCATGACGAATGAACCGACATCATCCGCGCCATAGCCAACGCGCACGGCGGAAGTGCCTTTGCTGGCCGCTGGCGACTCCCGTTCCGGGAGCCGGCCGCCAGCGGCGGTACCCGCGAGCAGTTAGAATTCGGACCGCACCATAGCCAACGCGCACGGCGGCCGGCTCCCGGTTATGGGAGTCGCCGTGCGCAAGCAAAGACAGGAGCGCGAGCGCCGGAAGGCCGCGTTTGGGGGTAGAGGAGACCGGTCGGACTGGCGCGCAACTGACACCCCGTCGATCGCGCCCCGTCGATCGCGCCATTGCGCTCCGCCCTGGCATCGCCCAAGATGGCGGCGCCTCCAAAGCCGGATCCTCACCATGCCCCGTCTTGCCGCCAACCTCAGTATGATGTTCACGGAGCATCCGTTCCTCGATCGCATCGACGCGGCGGCGCGGCATGGGTTTGCTGGCGTTGAGTTCCTGTTTCCCTATGAGCATCCGGCAGCCGAGATCGCGTCTCGGTTGGAGCGCCATGGCCTGACCCAAGCGCTGTTCAACGCCCCACCCGGCGATTGGGTCAAGGGCGAGCGCGGTGTCGCGATTTTTCCCGACCGCAGGGCCGAGTTCGCGGCTGGACTCGATATCGCGCTGAGTTACGCCAAAGCGCTCTGCTGCGAGAAACTGCACGTCATGGCCGGCATCGTACCCGTGGGTGCCGATCCCGCACGGCTCGAAGCCACTTACGTCGCCAACCTGCAATTTGCCGCCGACCGTGCGGCGCCACTTGGCATCCAGATCCTGATCGAGCCGCTGAACCCGCGCGACATGCCGGGCTACTACCTGATGAGCTTTGGCGAAGCGCGCGACGTGCTTGCCAAGGTTGCCCGCCCGAACGCCAAGTTGCAGCTCGACCTCTATCATCGCCAGATGACCGGCGGCGGGCTCGCCGATGCGACGCGCGAATTCTGGCCGCTGACCGGTCACATCCAGATCGCAGGCGTACCCGGTCGGCACGAGCCGGACGTCGGCGAGATCAACTACTCCTATCTATTTGAGCTGATCGACAGCCTCGGCTATGACGGCTGGGTCGGTTGCGAGTACCGCCCCAGGGCCGCGACCGCAGCCGGCCTCAGCTGGGCGAAACCCTATGGCATTTCCGTTTGAAAGGGAGTTGACCCCATGAAGGTCGCGATCACAGGTGGCGCCGGCTTCGTCGGCCGCAAGCTGGCAGAGCGCTTGGCCAAGGACGGCAACCTCAGCGGCCAAGACATCACCGCCATGACGCTCTATGATGTCGTCGAGCCGGTCGCTCCATCGGGCGCCAAATTCCCCGTCAGGCTCGTCACCGGCGACATGCCCGCGCCCGGCGAAACCGAAAAGATCGTCGAAGGCCAGCCCGACGTAATCTTTCATCTGGCAGCCATTGTGTCGGGCGAGGCCGAGCAGGATTTCGACAAGGGCTACCGTATCAATCTCGAAGGCACGCATCGGCTGCTGGAAAGCGTGCGGCATGCCTATGCCGATACCGGCGCCAAGCCGCGCGTGGTGTTCGCGTCCAGCATCGCGGTGTTCGGCGCGCCGTTCCCCGACAAGATCCCGGACGACTTTCAGCAAACGCCATTGACGTCCTACGGCACGCAGAAGGCGATCGGCGAGTTGCTGCTGTCGGATTACACGCGCAAAGGCTTCCTTGACGGCATCGGCATCCGCCTGCCAACGGTCTGCATCCGCCCGGGCAGACCGAACAAGGCAGCTTCGGGCTTTTTCTCCAACATCTGCCGCGAACCGCTGGCTGGCAACGAGGCGGTACTGCCGGTTGGCGACGAGGTGATGCACTGGCACGCCAGCCCGCGCGCCGCCATCGGCTTTCTGTTGCGTGCCGCCGGCATTGATGGTGCCGAAGTCGGCACACGCCGCAATCTGTCGATGCCGGGGCTGGCGGTGACGGTCGGCGAGCAGATCGCGGCGCTGCGCAAGGTCGCCGGCGAGGCGGTGGTCAAGCGCATCCGCCGCGAACCCGACCCGTTCATCCAGAAGATCGTTGCTGGCTGGCCGCGCAATTTCGAGCCGAAACGCGCGCTGGCGCTCGGCTTCAAGGGCGATAGCTCTTTCGAGGCGATCGTGCGCATCCACATCGAGGATGAACTCGGCGGCAAGATCGGGGCCTGACTCCCTTCTCTATTCGACAGAAGGCGCCCGAACAGATGGAAGGGGTGCCAGCCCGAATGTTCCGGCACCGCGCTAGTGTTCTGTAACAATCATTCGGCACCCAGAGCACTCGTCGTCCCGGCGTAGGCCGTGACCTGGCCGTGTTGGTGCGGGACACCAGCTTGGCACACGATAGGCCTCTGAGGCACATCACTGTTCTTGGAATGCAGTCGGTTGCCGGTCCCGCTGCTTGGACGGGTTCCGGCCTGCGCCGGGATGCCGAAACTTCGGGAACCATTGGTATGAAGCAGAACGCTGGCCACATGGCCTTGCACCCGTCACCCGGAGCTACGCACCAACTTGTCCCTTTGGGAGAAGTTGGTGCTGCGCATCGTTCCGAAAGTGATTGATTGGCGCCGCGCCTAAGGCTTCTCGACAATATCCTTTTTCAGCGGCGCCAGCGCAGCCACCAGTTCCTTCTGGTCGCCCTTCTTGACCTAGAACTTGTTCAGCGACTTGCCAAGATCCTCGACCAGCGCGTTGAAGTCCGCGCCACCGATGCCCATGCCTTTGTGCGTGGTCTTCATGTCCTTGCCAGTGTATTTGCACGGGCCGCCGGTGGCCTGGCAGAGCTGATCGACCAGTTCCATCTTTAGATGCGGGATGTCGGCCTTGGCAAAGAACGCGTTGATCCGCTTGTCGGCCGCGACATTGGCCACGAAATCGTCGACCACCGCGGTGATAGCCGGTTTGCCGCCGAGCCGATCGAACAGCGATTTCTTCATAGCGACCGCGGGTGTGACGGCGAGCGCCACGACGGCGAGGGCAATAATAGCGCGCATGAATTCTCCTCCAGTGCTCCAGACATGGCGGCAGGCCCGCCTGACGATGCTACGTGGGGACGCAGCGACTGGATCACTTGCCCTTAACCAACCCGCGCTTTAGCGTTGCGGGTCACAGCAGCAGTCATTCACGGGACATCAGATGGACACGATCGGCGTTGGCCTCATCGGGACGGGTTTCATCGGCAAGGCGCATGCCCTCGCCTACAACAGCGTCAAGGCCATCTTCGGCGATTTGCCGCAACCCAAGCGCCTGCTGTTATGCGATCTCGATGCCGCAGTTGCCGCGCAGAAGGCCGCCGAATACGGCTTTGAACGCTCGACCACGCATTGGCGCGAGATGATCGCCGATCCCAACATTCAGCTGATCTCCATCGCCACCTGGAACGGCACCCACAAGCAAATCGCCATCGCGGCTCTGGAGGCGGGCAAGCATGTCTGGTGCGAAAAGCCGATGGCGCTTTCGCTCAAGCACGCTGAGGAAATGACCGCCGCGGCGCGCAAGGCCAAAGGGCTGGTCACCATGATGGGCTACAACTACGTCAAGAACCCTGCGGTGCAGAACATGAAGCGGCTGATAGCCGACGGCGTGATCGGCAAGGTGATCGACGTGCGCGGCAACGTCGACGAGGACTACATGGCCGATCCGCTCTTGCCCTGGAGCTGGCGGCTGAAGGCGGAGGATGCCGGGCTCGGCACGCTTGGCGACATCACGAGCCACCTGATCTCATTGGTGCACGACACGGTTGGACCGATTGCCAAGCTTTCGGCCATTCTTGATACCGTACACAAGACGCGTCCACTGCTGGACAAGCCCGGCGAGACCGGCGCGGTCGAGAATGACGACGTCGCCCATGCCATAGTGCGGTTCCGCAATGGCGCACGCGGCGTGCTGGCGTCCAGCCGGGTCGCCCATGGCAGGAAGAGTATGATCCGCCTGGAAGTACACGGGCACAAGGGCATGCTGGTGTTCGACCAGGAGCGCATGAACGAGCTGCATCTGTACACGGCCGATGGCCCCAGGGACACGCGTGGCTTTCGCGCCATCTTGACCGCTCCTCAGCATCCGCCCTATGGCCAGTTCTGCCCGGCACCAGGCCATCAGCTGGGGTTCAATGATCTCAAAGCCATCGAGCTGGCGCATCTGCTCCGCGCCATCAAGGGCGAGGTAAAGCCCTATCTGTCCTTCGCGGACGGGTTGAAGATCGAGTATGTGATCGACGCCATTGTACGCTCGTCCAAGACCGGCGCCTGGGCAGATGTGGCGGAGTGATGCGGTGACGGTCGATGCCCGAAGATGACACCGACTGGACCCTCACCATGCCCCTGATCCGTATCGCCCCCAACCAATGGTACGAGACCCGTACGCTTGGCGACGGCGTGACGTGGATCTACGAGCCGCACATCGTGCCGTTCTTCCGCTGCAACATCTGGCACATCCGTGGGCGCGATCGCGATGCGTTGGTGGATAGCGGCATGGGCGTGGTAAGTTTGCGCGAATTCGTGCCGATCGTCAGTGAGCGGCCGTTGATCGCGGTGGCCAGCCACACACACTACGACCATATCGGCGCGCATTTCGAATTTCCAGAGCGGGCGGTGCATGAGGCCGAGGCCGAGTTCCTGGCCCATCCCACGCGCAGCAATGTGCTGATTGATCCCTATGTGGTCGACGGCATCTTCACCAGCTTGCCGCCGCTGCCCTACCAGTCGCACACCTACACCGTGCGCGCCGCGCCCGCTGGCCGGCTGCTGATCGATGGCGACATCATCGATCTCGGTGACCGGCGGCTGGAAGTAGTGCACACGCCAGGTCATTCGCCAGGCGGCATTGCGCTGTGGGAGGCGGCCAGCGGGATCCTGTTTTCGGGCGACATTTTTTATGACGGTCCGTTGATCGAGGAGACCATCCATTCGAACGCCGAACACTACCTCGCCTCAATGGAACGGCTGCTGAGTTTGCCTGTCCGGCTGGTGCATGGCGGGCATTTCCCTAGCTTTTCGGGCGAGCGTCACCGCGAGCTGATCAGCGCCTGGCTCAAGGGCAAGGGCCAAACCATCAAGGAGCAACAAACATGACGGGAATTGGCGCTAAGCAGGTTGCCCATGTCTGCGTGCTGGCCCATGACCTGAATGCAGCCGAGCACTTCTATTGCACCATCCTTGGCCTGACGAAATCGTTCGAATTCACGCGCGCCAATGGCAAAATCGGCTTCTACCTGACCGTCGGTGAGCGGACCTTCATTGAGGTTTTTACCAACCCCAAGGCGCCGTTCGAAAACCAAGGCCAAGTTGACCATTTCTGCCTGGAAGTTGCAAGCCTGGACAGGGCCCTGGCGGTGCTGCGCCAGCACAACATCGAGATCCGCGACGGCAACAAGAAGCTCGGCGTCGACCAGACCTGGCAGGCCTGGATCAAGGACCCGAGTGGCACCAAGATCGAGCTGTTCGAATACACCGCGAAAAGCGCGCAGTTCGTAGGCGGCGACCGCGAGGCAAATTGGTAGTCTTCCGTCTCCCTACGGGAGCAGGGACACCGGCGCCACCTCGTCGTTAATCCGCTAACAGAGCAATTCGCTCAGCATCGATCGCAGTCAGCACCAGCGCGCCTTCCAGCAGCACCGTGCCGAGCGGCGCGCGCGCCAGCAGGATTGTGCCGTCGGCGAGCCGGATGCGGGCGCGGTTGTGGGTGCCCAGAAAGAGCGTCTCGATCAGCGTCGCTTCGGGGCCGGCGATCCAGCCCGCCGGCGCTATGCCGCCAGCCTGAATGTGCTCGGGCCGCAGCGCCAGGACGGCCTTGCTGCCAACGGGCCGCTCGCCGTCCACGCGCAACTGTCCAAGCACCGTTTCAGCCACGCAGCCATCACCGCGCGCGCTGGAAATACCTGCATCCAGGATGTTGCTTTCGCCCATGAACAGTGCGGTGAATCGGTTTGCCGGCTTGAGATAGATGCGTTCTGGCGTGCCCTGATCTTCGATCCGACCGGCATTCATCACCACGATATGGTCGGCGATCGCCATCGCTTCTTCCTGGTCGTGCGTGACGTGCACAAATGTAGTGCCGACCCTGCGCTGCAGGGCCTTCAGTTCATCCTGCATCTGGCGGCGCAATTTCAGATCGAGCGCGCCGAGCGGTTCGTCAAGCAGCAGCAGCAGTGGTTCGACCACCAGTGAACGGGCGAGCGCCACCCGCTGCCGCTGACCGCCCGAGAGCTGATGCGGGCGACGCGTGACGGCATCGCCAAGCCCGACCATCGCCAAGGCCTCTTGCGCCTGCTGCTTGCGCTTAGCCGCGGGCACGCCACGCATCCGCAGACCGAAGGCAACATTGGCCCCGACCGTCATGTGCGGGAACAGCGCATAATCCTGGAACACGGTCGCAGTTGGACGCCGCGCAGGCGACACCGCCGTCATGTCGGCGCCATCGATCAGCACGCGGCCTTGCGTCGGCGCGAGAAACCCACCGAGGATGTTCAACAGCGTCGACTTGCCTGAACCCGACGGTCCGAGCAATACCGTGAACCCGCCCTTATCGATGGTGAGCGACACATGATCGAGCACGGTCTGGGCGCCAAAGCGCTGCACAATGTCCGTCATCTCGACGAGGTGGCCGGTCATGATTTGCGCTTCCTGAGGACGGTGACTTCCAACAGCACGACCAGCAGGATGGAGACCAGGAACACTAGGCTGCCGATGGCGTTGGTCTTGGGACTGAGGCCGGAGCGCAGCAGGCTCCAGATCTCGACCGGGAGGGTATTGTCGAAGCGGCTGAGCAGGAACGAAATAATGAATTCGTCCCACGAGAAGGTCATCGACAGGAAGAAGCTGGCGAACAGGGCCGGAGCCAGCATCGGCGCGGTGATCAGTGTCAGCACCTGCCATTCGGCGGCGCCGAGATCGCGCGCGGCACGTTCGATGTTGACCTGATTGTCCGCCATCTGACTTAGTATGATGGCAAAGCACAGCGGCATATTGATGACGACATGCCCGACGGCGATGGCGGCCAGCGACTTTGGAACACCGGCATAGGTGAAACTGATCAAGAGGCCCATGCCGATGATCAGATAGCTGACGCTGAGCGGTACGGTCAGCAGGGCGTTCAGCGCGCGCTTGCCCAGGAAGGTGAAGCGCGCAAAGCCGTAGGCGCCGAGAAACCCGAGCAGCACCGACAGTAGCGACGAAGCACTTGCGACCAGGAACGAGTTCCACAGCCCCGCCATCAGCCGGCGGTCGGCGAACACAGCCTGATACCAGCGTAAGCTGGGCCCGTTGAAGGGTGGGACGGGCAAGAGCGTGCTCTGGAAAGAATAGAGCACCAGCACGATGACAGGCAGGAAGATGAAAGCGTAGATGGTAAGGGCGTAAACGCCAGCGAGAATTTTGAGTGGTGAACGCATCATATCGCCTCCTCGAGGTTTGCTGCGCTTTCCTCTCACGCAAACAGACAGGCCAACGGCTTCTTGGCCTTCGAAAAAAAACATCACACCCGCTCGATCTTCAGCCAGCGCGCGCTCGCGAGATACACCATTGTCACCACCAGCATGAGCAGGATCGACAGCGCCGAGGCTAGCGGAAAATCCCCGCGCCGGCCGATCTGCAGCATGATCAGTTGAGGCATCAGAAGTTCGTTGTTGCCGCCCAAAACCTGCGGCGTGATGTAGTCGCCGATGGCCAGCACAAAGGTGAGGAAGGCGCCAACCATGATGCCTGGCAGCGTCAACGGCAGCACCACATGCCAGAACACCTGCGCGGGATTGGCACCAAGATCGGCAGCGGCCTTGGCGTAGCTGGGCGAGAGCTGCTTGAGATTGGCATAGATTGTCAGTGACAGGAGCATGACGAAGAAGTGCACGAAGCCGGTGACGGTGGCAAAGCGCGTATTGGCAAGTTGTATAGGTTCGCTCAGCACATGGGCGGCAACCAAGGTCTGGTTGACAACCCCCTTCTCGGATAGCACCAGCAGCCAGGCATAAGAGCGCACCACATAGGAGGTCCAGAACGGCAGCACGGCGAGGGCGAGCGCGAGGCGCTGGAAGCGTTCGGGCACCCGCTCAGCCAGGATCCAGGCGAAAGGATAGGCCAGCAGCACCGAGATGATCGTGACAAGGACAGTCACTTCGAGCGAGTTCACCATCGCCTGCCAATAGGCGGGGTTGGAGAAGAATTGGCTGTAGTTGTCGAGGGTGGGCGTCCGGTCGAGGTCGCTGGGTGTGAGACGCCACAGGCTCATCACGCCCATGGCGGCGAAGGGTGCGAGGAAGAACAGCGCGGTCCAGAGGACGGCGGGAAGAATGAAGGGCCAGGGGGATTTCATGTGGCGCGCCACCTGAGGAAGGCCCGTAGGTTGGGTCAAGCGTTTCAGCGCGACCAAACGTGGCGAGCACCGGCCGTGCAATGTTGGTTCGCGCTGAAACGCT
>JANLQJ010000439.1:0-12571 GCA_031367715.1 Hyphomicrobiaceae bacterium
CGAACGCCTCGCAACCGCTATTCTCGTCGAAATCGACGAAACCTGGACCGCCTCCCTGCAACCCTATGTCAACTGGAATAACGTCGATGCAGATTAAATCCACAACCTAAAGTCCAGACATCAGGTTGCGTTATCCCGGCCTTCGCCGGGATGACGATTTTTCGGGGTTCCAAATGATTGTTACAGAACACTAGACGGACGCACTGCCGTGCGCCCCTACGCCATGACCTCTGTCACGAACCTTCAAAGTGACAGGTCAAACCATAAGTTGGACGGTATGACGCCGTCGCGACAGTGGTGGCGCCTCAAACGACGGCTTTTCGTGGCGACAAGGGGGCAGACCCCATTCTGCCTTCTGAGGTCTGCCGCGGTATCAATAATGGGGTCGGACCCCTTGTCGCCGCCAACCCGTTCGTGCCTCGAGCGGCGTGCCCGGCGGCAAGGCGTCAGACCCCGGAGCCCAACGCATGTCCTGCACCCCTCATGCGACGCCCAGTCTTCTTTTTCGCCTCCGCGCAAGGGGGGCACCTTCTCCCGATGGGAAAAGAAAGTGTACGGTGCATCAGGCGACGCCGAGGCTGGCGGCGAGGGCTTCCAGGTCGCGGCGGACGGGGTGGGTGGGGGCAAGCGCGGCGCGGCCCAACATCCACGGATGGCGCTTGTTGCGTTGGGTCGCCCCAAGAGGCTTGACCCTACCTACGTTTCTGTCTGTCGCGTGGGCTTGCGGTCCTTGCACGTTTGCAAAGCTCAAGGTTAAGCTGGTGGGACTGGGAGACCGACAGATGCGCGGGGGGGATTTTTCATGCGTTACATACTTGCCGTGATGGCTATCTTGATTTGCCGCGGAGCCGCCGTCGCGCAATCAACCAATGGCTGTGGCAGCGGCTGGAATGTCTGGCTGGTGCCGGATTCGATCCCGCTGGCCGATTGTTCGTTCGGCGGTTCGTGCGACAGGCACGACGTCTGCTATGGCCACTGCGATGGCCAAACCATCGGCGCATGCGCCTATCTGCGTTGCAAAAACGGCGGTGATCTTCACGGGTCTGATCAATGCAAGACCGATATGTCCCTGCTGACATCTCAGGTTGACGCCGCGAAAAGAAGAGTTGGCTGCGACGCTAAATTCTATGCCGACCTGCGCGCGGCCAATCTGGGCAAGATGGTTTGCGCGGCCCTTGCCATTGTCTACAGGGACGCGGTGAAGGAGTGGGGCGACGCGGCTTTCAGCGGGGCCGGGGGGATGCCGATACCGCCGGCATGGAAGCAGCCGCAACAGGACTACAATGCCGCCATTCGAGATTTTTTCCGGGAGGGATCGGCTGCGCAGTTCGACGCCTTCGTGCGTTCCAATGATGCGCATCGTCCCAATGTACTGCTGTCGCGCCCGCTGCGTTTTGATGCCGAGGCTGGTCTCGTCAACCTGGGACAATGACATGCGTTTTGCTGCTCAAACCCGCGCGTTGTTGTCGGCGGCACTGCTGGTGTGCTGTTGTACGTTTGCGCAAGCGCAATTCCCCGGCCAGTCAGCGGACGGACCTCAGTCCGGGCCCTTTGGAAACGCCGGACCACTGAGCGGAGGCGACAACCAGCCGGCGCAGCCGGAAGCTCCGGTTGATGGGACGCCGGCCTTACAACCGAGCGAGGTGCAGCAGCAGCAGATTGCGGCGCAAGTCGAAGCGGCCTGCAAGAACGCCATTGCAGCCGTCCTTGCCGACTTCCGGCCGCATCTCGGCGATTATCCTGAATTGCGGGACAAGGGCAACCTCGTCCTCTATGCGCCACATCTCGAATTCAATGCGCTGGCGTTCTACAATGATCGCCAAATCATGATCACAAAGGGGCTGTGCGACAACATCTGGCTGCTCAATGTCGCCGCGGCCTTCAGCTATATGTTCTCTGATCTTCAGTCGAGATACGTCGACTACATCAAATATCTGAATTCGGTCGACGCAAAGGTCGCGCGGCAGGGGGCAGGGTTCCACCAGACCGAGATTCTAACGTTCCCGCTTTACGTCGGTTTCGACGTGGCAAGCCTCAGCGATAGCCAGCGCAGCCATATCGATGGATATGTCGCCAACGCCATGCGGGAAGCGATCGGCTTCGTGGTCGCCCACGAAATCGGCCATCTGGCGTTGGGGCACAACCCGGCGGAGGGAGCAGCCGCGCGCGAACAGGAGTTCGCGGCCGACGCGTTCGCCATCGCCCTGACGGAAAAGGCCGGGCTCTCGGCCGTCGCTAGCGTGCAGTCGATGCTGATCTTTGCCACGCGCGAGGCGGGGATGAAACGCGTTCCCCAGAATACCCACCCAATACCCTTATGCCGGCTGCAACGCATCTTTGCCGCGTCAGCATCGCTGCAAAAGTTTCTCGCCGACGACAGCCAGCAGCAGAACATTCAGCTCTTCATTGGCATGTCGGTGCCGGCCTATCGTCGCTGGATGGATGACCTCGCGCGCTATTGCGCAGCACACGAATGAGCGGGTGCTGTTGCACTACCGGTTGCGCGGGGCGAGCTGCAGCAGGACCCGATTGCGCTCGGTCTTGGCCGACACGCGAACTTCAAGGTCGTTGAGATAGACGTTGTAGGCCGGGCCGAATTCGGTCTGACGCTCTTGGGTCGGGGCCTGCGGGAAGCAAGTGTGAATCGAATTGGCAAAGTTGATGGCGGACGCCATGACCTCTTCGGTGGAGTTCATTTTCCAGCTGCACGTGAACGCCGTGACGTCCGAGCGATCGATGTAGCAGTCGCTGGCGCCAGGCAGCACGATGCTGGAGGCGTAGTAATTGTCGCCCTGATCTTCACCTTGAATATTGGCATAATCGGCTGCCGCTTCGCTGACGACAAGATTAATGCTTTGGCAGAAATCCTGCGCCAACGCCCCGCGCGGGAGTTGCAAGAGGCAGACGATGATCGCCGCAATGACCTTACGCATGCAAAGTCTCCCCCTCTGGCACGATACACTGGATAGCTATCCCGACGACGTGGATCATCTCAGCATGAAGCTGAATTGGCAAGTTGGCACGAGGGAGGCTGGAGGAACGCTGTGGTGTCTGTGCAACCTGCGGCGTCGCTGACAAACCTCGACTTGATCGTGGCTGTTCGAAGTCATGACGGGACCGGAGTTCGGCTCTCTTGGGCCATGGCAAGGCCATAACAGGACCATGTAAGGCATCGGCAGCGCATCGTTGCAGATGCGACGTGGAAGGATTTTCTCTTCGCGGCATAAAGAAGGCCATGTCAAGACATGGCCTTCTTTTCTGCTGTCTTGGTTAGCGGCAGAGCGTTATCCTTACGCCGCCCGCTCCTCGGACGAGGCGGCTGCCGCAGCGGCCGTCGCGGCATCCTCGGTCGCCTTGGTGGCGCGGCCCTTGGCGCTCTTGGACAGCACCTCGGTGATCTTCTGTACCGCGCCGCGCTCGTCCAGCTTCTCGACGGCGGCAATCTCGCGGCTCATGCGGTCGAGCGCAGCCTCGAACAGCTGGCGCTCGGAATAGGACTGCTCGGGCTGGGTTTCGGCCCGGTAGAGATCACGCACGACCTCCGAAATCGAGACCAGATCGCCCGAATTGATCTTGTTTTCGTACTCCTGCGCCCGTCGGCTCCACATCGTGCGCTTGATGCGAGCGCGGCCTCGCAAGGTATCCATGGCACGGCGCACGATGCCATCCTCGGCCAGTTTGCGCATGCCGACGGCGGCCAGTTTGGCGGTCGGAACGCGCAAGGTCATCTTCTCCTGCTCGAAGTTGATGACGAACAGTTCCAAGGCGTGGCCAGCCACCACCTGCTCCTCGATGGCGACGATCTTGCCGACCCCGTGCGACGGGTAGACGACATACTCGCCGACCTTGAAGCCGTGACGCTGCGTAGATGATTTCTTCTTTGCTTCCAATTGCTTAGCTTCAAGCTGCCGAGCCAGAGCGACTTTGTCGATGACATCGCGCGGCAGGGTCGTGACGGTTGCCGGGGTATGCGCCGGACGAGTCGCCGCGGCAGCGTGCGTGCCGGTCGGAGCGGGCCGGGGCGACACAAATGGACGCGGCGAAACCAGCGGCGTGGGCGCGGCCTTGGGCATGGCGGGGCCGACCGCGGCAACGGCAACTGGCTTGGCCAAGGCAGCGGCCGGCTTGCCGTGAGCGGCTGCCACCGTGTGGGGCGCATGAGCTATCCCGTGCGCTACCGGAGCCGGCTTGATCGCCACTACCTTGGCAGTTGCCGCCGGGCTCACGCCCTTGGCCGCCTTGACGGGCTTTGCCGCGGCGGCGGTCTTGGCCTTGACGGCAACCGGCTTGGCGGGGGAGGGCTTGGACGTCGCGTGGATCGGAATGGTCTTGCCTTTCACGGCTGCCGGCTTGCTGGCGCCAGTTCTGCCACTTGAAGTCTTGCCAACTGAGGACTTGTCAGTTGAAGTCTTGCCAGTTGAAGTCTTGGAAACTGGTATCTTGGCGCTTGGAGCGGTCTTTGCGCTCAGCGCCTTGGCACCAGCTGGTTTGTTCGCGGGCTGGGTCCCCGGTTTGGGATGCGCCTTGGCTGCGTGGCTGTTGGCCTGCCCGTGCTTGGTCTGCCCGTGCTTGGGGGCTTCCAACGGTGTTGCACTCTTGCCTTTTGTTGCGACTTGCTTAGCAGCCATCACTCGACTCTCGGTTGACGTCAAAACGATAAACAACTGATCTGCAAAGCAAATCAGCAACAATACACCTGTCACCCACGGTCCAAGGGGACCGTTGACGCCCGGCGAATAATTCGGTAGATCGGCCCAGGGGTTTGGCTAGGCAATCCGATAAGGCGATCTGATCCGGAGTGACGCCAAACAGTCCGAAATGCGGATACAAACGCCTCAACAGCCGCACAAAGACTCGCTCGATCAGGGTCCTGATCAGCGATCTCAAACGATGTTGTCTTGAATCCGCTTGCGCAAAGCACAGCTTCGCGTGTGCGGCACGGCATCCGACGCCCAGACGTGTTCTTGTTCACTCAAGAAGGGAATATAACAGAAAATTGTCCGCAAATGAAGGGCTTCTTTGTTAACGCTACCTTTTCGCCTCATTCACGCTGGCACAATTAACCTGATTTTGCTCTCCGCCGGCCCTGGCTGAGAGAAAAATAATCTAGCACCGACCTGGCCTCGCGCCAATTTGAGGCTGATCAGTCGCCCGTTCCGGGCTCGGCGGAAAAATATTTCTTGAATTTGTCCGTAACGGTCTCGAACTCCTTGGAGTCGGCCGGCGCGTCCTTTTTGGACGTGATATTGGGCCATTTGCTGGCGTAGTCGCGGTTCACCTCGAGCCACTGCTCCAGGCCCTTCTCGGTATCCGGCTTGATTGCATCGACCGGGCACTCCGGCTCGCAGACGCCGCAATCGATGCATTCATCGGGGTGAATCACCAGCATGTTGGCGCCCTCGTAGAAGCAATCGACGGGGCAGACCTCAACGCAATCGGTCAACTTGCACTTGATGCAGGCTTCGGTGACGACATAGGTCACTGGATTTGTCCTTCAGAGTGGTTCGGCGGATGCTTGGCGCCGTCCATAACCTAAGGCTACAGCGCCCGCAAGGCAGGCGGAAGTGTTCAGCGGCGTGTGCGGCTACAACGGTGCGGGTAGGGGTCGTCAATCTCCACGCAGCTTGTCCAGCTGCCGGCGCTCCCGCTTTGTTGGCCGGCCAGTACCTGCATCACGATCTGGCAGGCCGTTGCTTGCTGCGGCGCTACTGCTATCGTGAGGCGCGCCTGTTCGCGGCGGGACCGGCGCGAGGTCCTCAAATAGGGCTGCCGCTTCGGGGGCGGGCCCGCGCCGCGTCCCGAAACTGGCGACCTTCAACAAGCGCACGCGCTCGCCAAGGTTGACAGTGACGAGGTCGCCTGAGCGCACAAGCAGGCTGGGTTTGCTGGTGCGCTCGCGATTGACCCGCACCTTGCCGTCCAGCACCAGGCGCTGGGCCAGCGAGCGGGTTTTGGCCAGCCGCGCGAACCACAGCCACTTGTCCAACCGCTGCGTCGTTTCGCCTTCGGGCTCATCGGGATGCTCAGCGCTCAAGCGGCATTTCCTTTACGTGCGCATGCAACACGACTATGACTTGGTCCGGTCACAATGGATCCGGCCGCGCCGACTTGGCAGCTGCGAGTGATTGTCGCAGTTGCGAACTAACGCACGCAAGGCATTGAAAATTAAGCTAGTTGACCATAAATGGTGGCTTCGCGGCTGATGCCGCAGGATGTCTATGACAAGGTGCGTGTTGCGCCGCGCACCTTGAACTCTTCCGCCATCATCCTGCGCCATGTTCTGATTCGGGCCCTGCCCAATCTTTCGGCTCGCGACGGGATGTTCCAAATACAGGCTGTTCTGAATGACCATGGTCTTTGTTGCGTTGTGTATTGCCGCCATTGTCTATGCCGTTTTTGCGGTGGCGATGTTCAAGGGCCAGCACCATCTTGTCTACCGCATCGATAGCCGAAGGATCGTTCCGCAACGGATCGGCCTCGCCAATGTCGAGGAAGTGACGCTGCGGGTGCCCGATGGCGAGCGACTGGTGGCTTGGCATGGCAAGGCCAGCGCCGGACGGCCAACCATGCTCTATCTGCACGGTCAGGCCGGCAATTTGGCGCGCCGCAGCGAACGCATCCGTCGCTACCGCGCGGCTGGAGTTGGCATTCTGATTGTGGCCTATCGCGGCTTTTCCGGCAGCTCGGGCACACCCAGCGAAGGCGCCAACGTAGCCGACGCGCTGTTCGCCTATGATTGGCTCTTGGAGCGTGGCGTAACTGCCGACGAGATTATCGTTTACGGTGAAAGTCTGGGTACCGGCGTGGCCGCTCAGGTGGCGGCGCAGCGGCAGATTTCGGGCCTGGTGCTCGATTCACCATTCACCGCGCTGACCGATCTTGCCGCCGCCCGGCATCCCTTTCTACCGGTCCGTCGCTTCATATTCGACCGCTACGAGACCTTGAAGCATATCGTCAAGGCGGACGCGCCCGTTCTGGTGCTGCATGGTGAAAAAGATCCGATTGTGCCGCTGCCAATGGGGCTGCAGGTGTTCGAGGCCATCAAGGGCCCCAAGCGGATGATCACGTTTCCCGAAGGCCGCCACCTCGACCATGGCAAGTTCGGTTCATTCGATGTCGTTTTGCGGTTCTTGAACGAGCGCGACCGGTTGCCACAGGGCTACCGTATGTTGGAGCGTGTCATGCCAGCGCCAGTCGCTGCATCAGCTGCCCTGACACCGGTCCAGGCCGCTGCAGCGCGGGCAGCCTAAGCAGATTCTCACACTGATAAGCCGCCGCCTGCGGTTCAGGTGCGTGGCAAGGTCGCCTTGGTCATGGGCTGGGCGGCGGCGGCCGAGTCCTGGTCGGCGCAGCCTCCCGGTTCGCGTTCGGCGGCCATGCGCTTGGCTAGCCCGAGCAGCGCTAACATGTTGTGCTGGTAGAACGTGGCGTCGATGCCGAACATGACCCGGTCAAGGTCGGCGGCAAGACGCATATCAAAGCAGCGATAGACGTACCAGGCGCCAAGCGCCAGCGGGGAGTCCCCGTCGGCGCGATTGGCCGTGAGATAGCTGTCTGAGCCCGGATCCACATGCTTGCGTATCAGCACGTGGCCGGCGTCGAGTTGCACCATCAGCGTGCTGAATGGCACCCCCGCGATGGCCGAAATATCATGTCGGTCGAGCACAATCCCGGCCTGGTAGGCCGCCTTGGGAAACATGATGCCGGCGGCTGCCTTGACCAGCCGCTCGCGTGGTCCCTTGCGCAGATCGGCCGGTGCCGGCTTTGGCCAATAGGGCCAGGTCACGCCTTTGCCCGGCTGCTGTTGCAACAACGTTTTCCAGGTCCGCGCGATGCCAGTGACCTGGCGCAGATACTCGGGTTTGTGGGTTAACTGCCAAAGTCCGAGCAAAGGTTCGGCATAGATCGAACTCAAATTGAGCGGTACGACGTCCTCGCCCGACGGCAGCAAGTAATAACCATGTCCGTGGTCTTCTAGATACCGGTCTTTGACGCCCGCAGCGGCGTCTTCCAGCATGCGCATTAACGCGCCACGCTGTGGGCCGACCAGCAGCTCGAGGTCCGCATCCTGCTGCGCCGCCAGCAGCAGATCGACCACCGGCGCCATGATCAGGCCCGCTACCGGAACTTCGCGGTAGGACGTGCCGGTCTGAGCATCATCGGTATACCAACCGTAGGCTGACTGAACGTTCTGTGGTCGCGCCGCCGCCGCGTAGTCGGCAGTCCGCGTCAAGACCGCCTCGATCAGCCGCCGGTCATGGGTTTGCTGATAGAGCACCACGGCTGCGCGGGCGAGATAGGTCCAGACCCAGGCTTTCAGCCGGTCCTTGCCATTGTGATCGCGATGTCCCCAAACCGGGTTGCGTTGAAAGTTGTGCAGCCGGTCCAGCACCAGATCGGCAAGCTGGCCTGGCGTGACGGCCTGTGCCAGCCTGGCCGCGTCGGCAACCACCGTTATGGCTTTGGGGTTGGCAAAGCCCGCCCGCGCCTCGATCTGCCGGCCTGCGGCGGCGACTGAAACAAGGGCAGCGACCGACAAACCGGCCATGACCAGGGGGCGACGCATGTGACGCAACCTACGCTTACGCTACTGACCCGCTCGCCGCATGACTTGCAGGCGCACGGCTGGAATTGAACTCCACTACAGTCGAGCCGATTGGTTAACGAAGTGTTAAGACCGGCGCTGGTAGCGTAGCGTAAGGGAGGTTTGCAGCCGCCCTAACAGGCCTTGCGGTGTCGGACCAGGGCGCCCGCAGCTCGCCGTCATGGTGTCTTTTGGTCCCATCACCAAAGCGAGCCAGATGGCGGCAGCGCAACCTGGCCTCGGATTTTCCGAGCAAGGCAAAAGATTGGTTGGCTGGACTAAGGCCGTCCGGCGCGACACAACAGACCGCGCGAAGAAAAAATCTCCGGCGCAGCAACGATCCCATTGACCGTCGGTTGGAAGCCACCTATAAGGCCCTCACTTTCGCGTCAGGCGGTAGGTTGATCGGTCGTCGCAGCGCCAGCAGGTGCATGACGCAAACAACCTAAACGCTGCCGCAAGAACTACTGACGAAAGCTCGGAACCATGATCCTGACCGATACGGTCGGACAGGATCCTCTGATCTTTCTGCCGATTGCCTCGATCAGGCACTTGGCCGGGACACTATTGTCCCGCGCCATCTTGCCCGGTTGTATGCATTCGGTCCGAACCTGTTTGTGCAATCTGTTTGTCGTGGACGAGGCGAATGCCGACCATACAACAATTGATCCGCAAGCCGCGGATAAAGCCGAAAGAGCGCGAGAAGGCCCGCCACATGGAGGCCTGCCCTCAGAAGCGTGGTGTGTGCACCCGCGTCTATACCACGACCCCAAAGAAGCCCAACTCGGCGCTTCGCAAGGTCGCCAAGATCCGCCTGACCAATGGCTACGAAGTCATCGGCTACATCCCAGGTGAAGGCCACAACCTGCAGGAGCACAGCGTGGTCATGATCCGTGGCGGCCGCGTCAAGGACCTCCCTGGCGTGCGCTACCACATCATCCGCGGCGTGCTCGACACCCAGGGTGTCGTCAAGCGCCGTCAGCGCCGCTCGAAATACGGTGCCAAGCGGCCGAAGTGATCGCTTTGGCGGGGACATGATGTTCATATTCGCCGAACATCACTGGTTCCAAATGCAACTTTCGGGGGCGAATATGAACTTGGTGCCCCCGTTCTAAGGGAATTCACATGTCGCGTCGTCACAGCGCAGAAAAACGCGAGATCAACCCGGATCCGAAATTCGGGGATCTGATCGTCACCAAGTTCATGAACTCGGTGATGAAAGAGGGCAAGAAGTCGGTCGCCGAACTGATCGTCTACGGCGCCTTCGATACGCTTGAGCAGAAGACGCGGCGCAGCCCGGTGGAAATGTTCCACGAGGCGCTGAAGAACGTCATGCCCTCGATCGAGGTGCGCTCGCGGCGTGTTGGTGGCGCAACCTATCAGGTGCCGGTAGAAGTGCGCATGGAGCGGCGCCAGGCGCTGGCCATTCGCTGGATCATCACGGCCGCCCGCGGCCGTAACGAGAATACCATGTCTGAGCGGCTTTCGAGCGAGCTGATGGACGCTGCCAATAACCGCGGCACGGCGGTGAAGAAAAGGGAAGACACGCACCGGATGGCGGAGGCCAATCGCGCCTTTTCGCATTATCGCTGGTAGTCGCAGCGTTCGCAAAAGTGGAATTCCCGGTTTTGCGATAAGACGCTGCGCAGACCAAGAGACTTTTCCCGGAGACGGATATTATGCCCCGCGCTTACGCCATTGAGGACTATCGCAATTTCGGCATCATGGCCCACATCGATGCCGGCAAAACCACGACTACCGAGCGGATCCTCTATTATACCGGCAAGAGCCACAAGATCGGCGAAGTGCACGATGGCGCTGCAACCATGGATTTCATGGTGCAGGAGCAGGAGCGTGGCATTACCATCACGTCGGCCGCCACCACCGCGTTCTGGGAAGGCCGCGATGGCAAGAAGCGTCGCTTGAACATCATCGATACTCCCGGCCATGTCGACTTCACCATTGAAGTTGAGCGCTCGCTGCGCGTGCTCGACGGCGCCGTTTGCGTGCTCGACAGTAACCAAGGCGTCGAGCCGCAAACCGAGACGGTTTGGCGTCAGGGCGATAAGTATAAAGTTCCAAGAATTGTCTTCTGTAACAAGATGGACAAGACCGGCGCCGATTTCTACCAGTGCATCGACGACATCAAAAAGCGCCTGGGCGCCCGCCCAGTGCCGATTCAATTGCCGATCGGTGCCGAAGCAGACTTCAAGGGCCTGATCGATCTGGTGCGCATGAAGGGCGTTGTCTGGGAAGAAGAGACCCTCGGCGCCAAGTATCATGACATCGAGATTCCGGACGACATGAAGGAGAAGGCTGCCGAGTACCGGCTGTCGCTGGTCGAGGCAGCGGTGGAACTCGATGACAGCGCGATGGCCGCCTACCTCGATGGCAATGAGCCGGACGAAGCAACGCTGCGCCGGCTGATCCGCAAGGCAGTCGTCACCCATGCGTGGTATCCGATCCTGTGCGGCTCGGCCTTCAAGAACAAGGGCGTGCAGCCGCTTCTCGACGCCGTGGTCGATTACCTGCCGAGCCCGGTCGATATTCCGCCGACCCATGCCATCGATCTGCGCACCGACCAAGAAGTGCTGCGGCGGCCGCTCGACACCGATCCGCTGGCCATGCTCGCTTTCAAGATCATGGACGATCAGTACGGCCAGCTGACCTTCGCGCGCATCTATTCGGGCCAACTTGCCAAGAGCACAGGCGTGCTCAATTCCACGCGTGGGCGGACCGAGCGCATCGGCCGCATGGTGCTAATGCATGCCAACAACCGCGAGGAAATCTCCGAGGCCTTTGCCGGCGACATCGTGGCGCTGGTTGGCCTCAAGGATACGATCACTGGCGACACGCTGTGCGATCCGAACAAGGGCGTGCTGCTCGATAAGATGAGCTTCCCCGAGCCGGTCATCGAGATCTCGATCGAGCCGAAGTCGAAGGCCGACCAGGAGAAGCTTGGCGAAGCGCTCAACAAGCTTGCGAAAGAGGATCCCTCCTTCCGCGTGTCGGTGGATCACGAGTCGGGCCAGACCATTCTCAAGGGCATGGGCGAGCTGCATCTCGACATTAAGGTCGACATTCTGCGCCGCACCTACAAGGTCGACGCCAATATCGGCCAGCCGCAGGTTGCCTATCGTGAATCGATCACCAAGTCGGTGACGCAGGACTACACCCATAAAAAGCAGACCGGTGGTACCGGCCAGTTCGCGCGCGTCAAGATGATCATTGAGCCGAATGAAGCCGGCAAGGGCTTCGAGTTCGAGAGCAAGGTTGTCGGCGGCTCGGTGCCGAAGGAATTCATTCCCGGCATTGAAAAGGGCGTGGCCAGCGTCATGACCGCCGGTCCGCTGATTGGCTTCCCTGTGCTCGACGTCAAGGTGACGTTGATCGACGGCGCCTATCACGAGGTGGACTCCAGCGCGATCGCCTTCGAAATCGCCTCGCGCATGTGCATGCGTGAAGCCTTCGCCAAGGCCGGTCCCAAACTGCTGGAACCGATCATGGCGGTCGAAGCCGTGACGCCGGAAGAGTTCACCGGTTCGGTAATCGGCGATCTCAACTCGCGGCGTGGCCAGATCCAGGGCCAGGACATGCGTGGCAACGCCAATGTGGTCAAAGCCATGGTGCCGCTCGCCAACATGTTCGGCTATGTCAGCCAGTTGCGCTCCATGAGCCAGGGCCGGGCGAATTTCACCATGCAGTTTGCGCACTACCAGCAGGTCCCCTCCGCGGTGGCGGCGGAGATCCAGGCCAAATACGCCTGATACTGAGTTGTCGGCCGGAGCCGAACGGGCTCTGGCTATAAAGCCGACAAGAACGATTGATTGAGAACGGAGAAGTCTTATGGGCAAGGCAAAATTCGACCGCTCGAAGCCCCACTGCAACGTGGGCACGATCGGACACGTGGATCATGGCAAGACGACGCTGACGGCGGCGCTGACCAAGGTTTCGTCCGACCGCGGCTGGACCAAGACGTTCGTGCCC
>JANLQJ010000440.1:0-1576 GCA_031367715.1 Hyphomicrobiaceae bacterium
ATCACCGAGATCGCCCGTAGCTTCTCGCAAGGCCGCCAGATCGAAAAGCGCGTCGCCAGCACCATTCTGGCCCTCGCCCGGCTCGGCCACCTCTCCTCGCCCGACGGCGGCGAGACGTTTTCACTGCGGCGGAGCGGTTGAGGGTTGGGGCCGTCACGATGATTGCACGTCGCATTTCAGGGTTGATCAGGAATGTTCCACTCCAGCCGGCATTCAATTGCTGGGCGCAGGCCTCCAATTCCGAATCCGGTATGCCACCGACAAGCTGGGATCGACAAACACGATCCGCCCCTTGATCGCACCAGGATCCATCTTTCTCGGCGTGATCGATATAACTGCCGTCTTGTAATTGTTCGCGTCAGGTCCGGGATCGAGCATGATCCCAACGAGTACAGTCACGCCGCGCCGTTCCAGGTTCTGCACGGCCTCCAACACGGACGCATACAATTCGCGACGTCCTCCTTCGCCATCGGCCTCAGGGGGCAACTTGGTTGTCAACACATACGAGGTAAGGTCCAGCCACTCAACAAGCCCTGAAATGTCATCGTCGAAGTCATCACCAAGGTATGGCCTGTTAACCAAGAACCCTTGGCACAAGGCTAGTTCTCGCACTTGTGTTTGTGTACGAAATGGCTCTGCCTTCACATGCACGGCGTTGGCAATCTGGCGCAGTCCAATGGCCACTTCATCCGGCGCCTTCTTGCGGCGAGGCCGCGTGTAGTACCCGGGCTCTTCTCCGAGCGCGATGGCGATCTTCTCCAGCACCCCGTTGCTCACCTTCTTACCGCGCTCGACGCGCTCAATCGTTGAGATGGAAACGCCGGCCATGGCGGCCAACGCTTCGACTTTGAGCTGCATGAGCTTCCGCACACAGCTGATATTAAAGGCGATCATCTCCGGTGGCGGCACGACAAGTTCATCGGCGTGTTCGCGGTCGGCTGCGGCTAGTTTTAGGAGGCGGTTAAACACTTCTCGGTTCATGGTCGGGTCTCCTTTCCCGATCAACAATGCCTGAGTCACCACGCCCAAAGGAGCCCAGAAAATCCTTCATGACGACGGCAGTGGGCGGAATGCGGCGGCTCTGGCCCGGTCTCGAACGGTCGTCGCCATCCCGGCACCGCCCGCCACTGTGGGTTGCCGGTCAAAGCCCACGGCTATCATACGCCCAATGCAGAAGCGCCTGTCTTTGGCACCTGCGGTACCAGATATCGCCGGGGTCGCAGTTGAGCTGGAGCTGCCGCACGTGGCGGTGGATTGCCTTCCAGCGCTTGATCTGGCGGGCATCTTCATCCGGCATCCGTCGGCCCACGGTGTAGCGGCAGTACCACTGGAACCAGCTGCGTGGATCGTCGGGATGGATCCAGCCTTTGGCACGCCATACCGAAAGTGGCTGGCTGGCGTCGACGCCGAAACAGTTGAGCGAGACGTCTGCCGCGCCGCTCGCGAGCTTGGCATCAGCAAACCAACTGGCCGGAAACTCGTCCCGGCAATCGGTCATATACTTGCCGCCGAACACGCCGAGGCGGAGCATTTCGGCCGGCGCAAGTTCCGGTTGGAACTGCGGATCAAAGTCGCG
>JANLQJ010000001.1:0-1591 GCA_031367715.1 Hyphomicrobiaceae bacterium
TCCCTGGCCTTGTCGGCGATCTTTACCGCGATAAGGCGGGCGATGCTGCGGTAGATCTCGGCCACCCGGCTGTCCGGTTCCGATACCACGGTCGGCGCCCCGCCGTCGGCCTGTTCGCGGATTTTGATGTCGAGCGGCAACGACCCCAGCATATCAACGCCGTAGTCTTTCGCCATGCGCGCCGCGCCGCCCTCGCCGAAGATGTGCTCCTCGTGACCGCACTTGGAACAAATATGGGTGCTCATGTTCTCGATCACGCCGAAGATCGGGATGCCGACCTTCTCGAACATCTTGTAGCCCTTGCGCGCATCGAGCAGCGCGATGTCCTGCGGCGTGGTGACGATCACCGCGCCGGTCACCGGCACCTGCTGGGCCAGCGTGAGTTGAATATCCCCCGTGCCGGGCGGCATGTCGACCACCAGATAGTCGAGATCGCGCCAGCGTGTGTCATTAAGCATTTGCATCAGGGCCTGGGTCACCATGGGGCCGCGCCACACCATCGGTGTTTCCTGGTCCACCAGGAATCCGATCGACATGGCCTGGAGGCCATGCGCCTCCATCGGTTCGAAGGATTTGCCGTCCTTGCTTTCCGGTTGTCCCTTGAGGCCCAACATCTGTGGCTGCGATGGGCCATACACATCCGCGTCGAGCAATCCGACCTTGGCACCTTCAGCGGCCAGGGCCAGAGCCAGATTCACCGCGGTGGTGGATTTGCCGACGCCGCCCTTGCCCGAGGCCACGGCAACGATGTTGCGGATGCCGGGAATCGGCTTGACGCCACGCTGCACCGCATGCGCGACGATCTTTGCATACACGTTGGCGCTGACTTTGCCGACACCGGCAACGCTTTTGATCTTGTCTTCCACCCTCTTGCGCATCAACTCGATCTGGCTCTTCGCCGGATAGCCGAGTTCGACGTCGAGGGCCACGTCGGCCCCAACGACCTTGATGTTTTTCGCGCTGCGCGAAGTGATGAGATCCTTGCCCGTGTTGGGGTCAACGACTTCCTTGAGTGCAGTTTGAATTTGAAGTTCCGAGAGGCTCATGGTGACCTTGATTTCCGCCTGTTGCAGCGGTTGTTGAATGGTTGAGTAATGCCATCGAGTATAGCCCAGGAGGTTAATGCGCCCTGATCCAGTCAGGCACCTTGCGATTTATCACCGGGCGTGGGATCATCTTGGCTAACCATAGCCAGACTCAGACCATGCAAGTCAATATTCTCGATGCCAAGAATTCGCTCTCGCGTCTCGTTGCCGCTGCCGAGCAGGGTGAGGAGGTCGTGCTTGCCCGCAACGGCGTGCCCGTAGCCCACCTTGTGAAGTATCAGCGTCCCACGGTAAAACCGCCCGGCTCCTGGTGCGGGACGGTCAAGCTCAAGAAAGGGTGGGACAGCGCCGAGACGGATGCCGAAGTCGCGCGCTTGCTGGAGGGCGATGCGCCCATGGCGAAAACCCCCCAGCGCCGCCGCTGAAATGCTGTTGCTGGATACCAATATTGTTTACCGCTGGTTGCTGGCGCTTGATTTGCCGAGCGGCCTCGTCGCCCGCGTCGAGCGAGATGGGGCTTACGTCAGTCTGCTCTCGCCATGGGA
>JANLQJ010000025.1:0-4558 GCA_031367715.1 Hyphomicrobiaceae bacterium
GTCAGGCCTTGGCGTGACCTCGATGGGTCTTGGCGGCTCGCCGCTTGGCAACCGCGCCCGGCCGATGCGGGAGGAGGACGCCGAGGCCCTCATTGAGGCCGCCTGGTCGGCGGGTATTCGCTACTTCGACACCGCCCCCCTTTACGGGCATGGCCTTGCCGAGGCGCGGCTCGGGCATGGCCTGCGGTGGCAGTCGCGCGATGAGTACGTTATTTCATCGAAGGTTGGCCGCGTCTTGCGGTCGAACCGCTCATTGGGGTGCGGCAAAGCGTCAGCCCCTGATGCGCAAAGGGGATCGAATGACGGGCGCAAGCCGCATGGCTGATCGCGGATCTGCCCCGCGCCCGAAAATCGCAACGCCCCCCTGTAACCTTTCCTCTCCAGGGAACGAACTGTCTCTCAGGCAGGCCAGATACGCCTGTCGGGATGGCGCTGGCCACCAGGTCGCGCCGCCCATTCACACGCCAAGGAGTTGCCAAATGTCGAACCGCATGATGTCCGCCCTGGTTGTCGGCGCTTTCGCCGCCGCGCTCAACCCGATGAGCATTGTCACGGCCAACGCCGCCGACGAGATGATGAAGCCGATGACCGAAGCCGAAATGATGAAGATGCGCGACACTGTCGTCATGGAAGTCAAGGGCGGCAAGATGGAGAAGTGCTTCGGCGTCTCCCTCAAGGGCCACAATGATTGCTTCGCAGGCGCCGGCACCACCTGCGCTGGCACCAGCACCGCCGACTATCAGGGCAATGCCTTCAAGCTCGTGCCGACCGGCACCTGCGTGACCATGAAGAACCCCGACGGCAAGGCCGGCATGCTCGAGCCCAAGGCTTAAGGATTATCTGTCCGGGCGGGCGGGTGTCCCGTCCGCCCGGATATTTGTTGAGCGCCGGAGGGCTTCGATGCCGAAAAGCCATGACACGAACCGCATTCCTGAGCGCGCCGGCGTCGGGCTGAAGCCTGCGCACTATCGCACCATCATGGAGACCCGGCCGGACATCGGCTTCTTTGAGGTGCATGCGGAGAATTACATGGGCGCGGGCGGCCCGCCGCATCGCTATCTGGAAAGCATTCGCGCCAACTATCCGCTGTCGCTGCATGGCGTGGGCCTGTCGATCGGCGGGCGCCAGCCGCTCGATCGCGCGCATCTGCAGCGCTTGAAAATCCTGATCGACCGCTACCAGCCGGGCCTGTTTTCCGAGCATCTGGCCTGGTCGACCCATGAGGCGAGCTTTCTCAACGATCTGCTGCCGTTGCCGTATACCGATGAGACGCTGGCGCAGGTCTGCGAGCATGTCGACGATGTTCAGTCCACGCTTGGCCGCCAGATGCTGCTGGAGAACCCCTCCTCCTATCTCGCCTTCACCGAGAGCACCTGGAACGAGATCGACTTCATCGCCGAGATCGGCAAGCGCACCGGCTGCGGGCTCTTACTCGACGTCAACAATGTCCATGTCGCCTCGACCAACCAGGAATGGAACGCGGACGCTTATCTCGACGCCTATCCGCTGGCTCATGTGAAGGAGATCCACTTGGCCGGACACGCCACCCGCGCCGACGAGAAGGGGCGTCCCCTGCTGATCGACAGCCATGACCGCGCCATTGATGATATCGTTTGGGACCTCTACGAGCGGGCGGTTCGCCATATCGGCCCCACACCGACGCTGATTGAGTGGGACGCCGATATTCCGGATTGGCCGGTGCTTAAGTCGGAGGCCGAACGCGCCGACGCGATCATGATGGGCGTGCTGGGCAAGGGGGCAAAACGTGTTGCAGCGGGCTGAACGGCAGAGGGGGTTCGCAGCCGCGCTGCTCGATCCCGAACGGCCCATTCCGGATGGACTGGTCGGCCCGGACCGCGAGCCGAGCGCGCTGCGCTTTGCGGTCTATCGCAACAATGTCTTTGTCGGTCTGATCGATGCGCTGAAAGAGTCGTTTCCCGCCACCAGCCGGATCGTGGGCGAGGAGTTTTTCCGAGCCATGGCGCGCGCCTATGTCATGATCGCGCCGCCGGTTTCGCCGATCCTGCTCGACTATGGCGCCGGCTTTGCCGCGCACATCGCCAGTTTCGAGCCAGCCCAAAGCCTGCCCTATCTCGCCGACGTGGCGCGCATAGAACGGGCCTGGCTGGAGGCCTATCATGCCGCCGAGGCCGAGCCCTTGGAGGCTGCGCGCCTGGCCGCCATCGACACCGAGACGCTGCCGCAACTCCGGCTTCGGCTGCATCCGTCCCTGCGCATCGTGCGCTCAAAGCTCCCGGCGCTGACGATCTGGCGCATGAATGTCGCCGATGGCGCGCCCGGCGCGATCGACCTTGCGGCCGGGGCCGAGGATACACTCATTGTGCGCCCCGTCGCCGAGGTTGAGACCCGATTGCTGCCGCCCGGCAGCGCGGAGTTCATCCTGGCCCTGGCGTCCGGCGCCGCGGTGCTTGAGGCGGCCACCACCGCTTGGGTTGTCGAGCCGGGTTTCGACCTTGCCGGCAGCCTGTCAGGTCTGATTCATTCCGGCGCCATTGTTGGCTATGATGGCCCCAATGGCGACAGCCAGTTTCAAGCAACGAGGTGACCCGTGAGCAACGTCAGGACGATATCGGGCGCAACCAGGCCAACCGCCATCGAGGGGCTGATCCGCTTTGTGTTCGACCATATGGTGTGGATCGCGGCCATTGCAGCGCCCTTGGTGCTGCGCTTTGCGCTGGCGACGCCCTTCTTCCGCTCTGGCATGACGCGCTGGGAGGGCTTTCTTGCGCTGTCGCCCAGCACGGTCTATCTGTTTACAGAAGAATTCAAGCTGCACATTTTCGGTGGCGCCTATGCCTTTCCTGCTCCCGCGACCATCGGCTTTCTCACCGGCCTGGCCGAAATCATCCTGCCGATCTTGCTGGTGCTGGGGTTCGCCGCCCGCTTTGCCGCGCTCGGCCTGCTGGTCATGACTGGCGTGATCCAACTCGTGATGCCGGACGGCTGGGCCAATTTCCATCTGCCCTGGGCGGGACTGGCGCTGGCCATCATCGCCATTGGGCCGGGACCGCTGTCGCTGGATTGGCTGCTCGGCAGGCTGTTTCTGCAGTGGCAGCCGCGCAACCCATGACCGTGCCACCGCGCAACCGGCCAGCATCCTTGCGGCTCGTCGACACAACGGCGGCGGCCCCCGAGCCGGCGCAAGCAACCCTGCATGACCGCGATCTCGATTGGTCGATCCTGATGGCGCGCGCTCAAGGCGGCGATGGGGCGGCCTATCGGCGCTTGCTTACTGGCGTGATGCCGTACCTGCGCGCCCTGGCCGCCCGCCAGCATCGCGAGCCCAGCGACCAGGAGGATGCGGTGCAGGACATTCTGCTCACCCTGCACTGCATTCGGCATACCTACGATCCGTCCAGACCCTTCGCCCCATGGCTGGTCGCCATCGCCAACCGCCGGCTGGTGGACCGGCTGCGCCGCCAAGGCCGCAGGCGCCTGCGCGAAAGCGCGCTGACCGAGCAGCACGAGGCCATCGCCGCCAACCCCGCGATCCATCCGGACTCGTCGGACCATCGCGTGCTGCATACGGCGTTGGCGGAGTTGACGCCCGGCCAGCAGCGCGCCGTCCGTTTGCTGAAACTTGAGGAAATGTCGCTGAAAGAAGCCGAATCCGCGAGCGGCATGTCAATCGCCTCGCTCAAAGTCACCCTACATCGCGCCCTGAAATCCTTGCGCAAACTGCTGTCCGATCGGAGCCAGACGTGACCTCGACCCAGGATCTCATCGGCTCGCTCGCCGCCAACCTCACGCCCGTCCGGCGCCTGCGGCCACCTCTGTTGCGTGCCGGCGGCTGGCTGCTGCTGGCGGCGATCATCCTTGTGCTGCTCTCTATTGTCCAGGGCGTGCGGCCCGATCTGATGTCGCGCCTGCGCGAGCCCGGTTTCGCGATCAACACCTTTGCGGCCATGCTGACGGGCGCGCTCGCCGCCATCGCCGCCTTCGTGGTCAGCGTACCGGGCCGCTCGCGCCTTTGGCTGGCGTTGCCTCTCCCAGTCCTTGCCCTCTGGATCTCGAGCGTTGGCGCCCAGTGCCTGACCCATTGGGTCACTCTGGACGCCGGCGGCCTGAGCTGGGGCGAGACCGTGCGCTGCCTGGCCACCCTGGTGCTGACCAGCCTGCCGTTGTCGCTGGCCATGCTGATCATGCTGCGCCATATGGCCGTGCTGCCGTCCACGTCGGTCACGCTGATGAGTAGCCTGGCCGTCGCGGCGATTACCGCCGCCACGCTGCCGCTGTTCCACGCCTTCGACGCCACGGTCTTGATCCTCTTGTGGAATTTCGGAACTGCCGGCTTGATCGTCGGTCTTGGCGGCTTGGCGAGCTGGCGGCTGGCCTCGCAAAGCTAGCTCAACTTGAGAGTTTTGGGGCCCGCTCGAAACAACGCCGACCTGTCCGGAGGGGGCGCTGGATTGCTTCCTGCCGCTCTGTCTCGAGCGCAATGCCGCCGTGGTCATCGGTGGAGGTCTGAACAGCGGAATACTGGCGACCGGGGCCCTGCCGGACGCGCGCCACAACTACGGTCCCGCCAGCCCCGAGA
>JANLQJ010000080.1:0-9074 GCA_031367715.1 Hyphomicrobiaceae bacterium
AGAGTTTCTGGAATTCAGCCTCCGACAGGCCTTTCTGGAATTGCACCTTGTTGCGCGCCATCAGCCATCTCCCTCAAATCACTGGGGAAAGTCAGTGATTCGTGTGGCGTAAATGCGACTGAGGTTGGTGGGTAAACAGGTCGGAATTTGAGAACTTCTTTCTTTCGAGCGTAGAGTACGATCTGATCAAAGACTGAAGGCAGTTGCTCACTGGTAGCATAGCTTGTTTTTTGATACTGGATTGTTGAAATGTAGTTCCCTTCACCAAACACCTCATCCATCAGCGCCCGCACCCGGTGCACATTCTCATCGCCAATCTGCACGAAGATCGACCCGCTCTCCGTCAACAAATCCCGCGCCACGGTCAGCCTGTCGCGCAGATAGGTGAGATACGAATGGATTCCGTCCACCCAGGTGTCGCGGAACGCCTTCACCTGCTCGGGCTCGCGCGAAATGTCGGTCTGCTTGCCGTCCTTGACGTCGCGGCTTTGCGTCGACACCTGCCAGTTCGAGTTGAACTTGATGCCATAGGGCGGGTCGAAATAGATGCACTGCACCTTTCCGCGCAACGCCTCGCGCTCGGCCAGACTCGCCATCACCTGCAGGCTGTCGCCCAGGATCATGCGGTTCGACCAGTGCTGGCTGTGCTGGTAGAACTCTGTCCGCGCCTCGGGATCGTTCAGCCCGTTGAAATCCGCGAACAGATCGCCGAACAAGGACGGCGCATCTGTGTCAGCCTCCCGCGCGTCGCGCGAGTGCCGCACCAGATCGTCGATGATCGCCTTGGGGTGGATCTTCTCCTGGATGTAGAGCGGCGGCGCGTTGACCACCAGGTCGGACCAGTCCTGCTGGTCCTTGCCGCGCCAGGTCAGCTGCGCATCGCCGATCTCGATCGTGCCGTCTTGCTTGAGCTTCTCGATCTGATCGGGCGAGAGCGTGATGCGCATCCCCTTCCAGACGATCTGCGGGTCCTTGTCGCCATCGCGAGCCCGAACCTCGCCCTGCGCCAACGGGCGCGCCCGCTTGAAAGCGACCGGCCCCGTCGGAGCCATGGCCTCCTGGTTCTCGGCCGCGTCCTGATACTCCGCCGTCGGGATGTTTCGCCGCGACGCCGTCGCCGCATGGCTGATGGCCGCGACCTTCTTTTCTTTGGGCGCCTTGGCGGCGGTTGCCTTCTTTGCCATGGTCAATCCTTGTTCGATAGGCGCTTGGGCCGCTTTGGCGCAGGCAACGACAGGGGCGTGCCGAAGTGAGGGAGCATCTGCGCTAGCGCGCCCGGCTCCAGTTGGTTGGTCATGGCCAGAAGTTTCTGCACCAGATCGATCTTGGTGCCGACGTTTTCGAGTATGATCTTTTCGGTCTCGGCGTGGGATCGCTTGAGGTCGGCTTGGCGGCGCTCGAACATGTCGCGCGTCTTTTCGATGATCAGCAGCGTATCGGCGGCGAGTTGATCGTTCTTGAGCTGCTGCGATTTGAAGAGCGCTTTCAGGTGGTCGTAGACGCTTGTGGCCGTATCACCCAAGACGTCGCCGATGGTCGTATTGGTCTTGGTATCGATGGTGGTATCGAGCAACTCCCCTACGGCCTTGATGATGCGCTTGCGCAGCGTCTTGATCTCGCTGGTCTCGTCCTCATGCGGGATCAGGCGGGACGGGTTGGAAATGACGACTTCGGTTCGGCCCTGCTGCAACTGGGCGTAAATCTCCACGAAGAGGTCGATGATCAGATCTGTGGCTTCGAGCGCCTTGGGCGCATTGAGGACCGTTGCGAGACGCACGACGCCCTTCTGGGTGAGCACGGTGGGCGTCCAGCCCCGGCCAGAGATCACGCCCTGTGATGTCAAAACCTCCTTCTCCTCGTCGGTGACCTCGAAAGCGTGTTTTTCGTTGAATTTCTGCGGGTTGCGCTTGATCGCCTGGGTGATCTCACGCGTCTCGACCTCGAACGCGCGCGCAACATCGGCCGCGAGCATAACTGGCTGGTTACGTATGACTACGACGGTCGGCGCGCCCGCTGGCGAGCCATCGTCGTCCATGCCATCGTCTTTTTGCATCAGCGCCCCCAAATTCTAGAGATCACAGGCTGTGATCTCTAACATCGGCCACGGCCTCATCGACCAGTTTGGCGAAGGCGGGCTCAATGTCATACGGATCGCGGAATTCCGCAAAAGTCCAGCGTCCGAACAGGCCGAGATTGTTGACACCCGGCACCCAAAGCGAGCGCATGGTCTCGGCCTTCAGCTGCGCGTCGAGGCCGCGATAGCCCTTAGTCTCGACGACGATGTTCAACCGGTCGTCCGGCCCGTGACCATCGTCCACCTGGACGATGAAGTCGGGGAGATATTTCTTCTGCACCGCCCCGTCGCGATAAGGCACCTCAAACTGCAAGCCCTGGTTCTTTACGTAGGCGAGGACGCGCGGATGGGCTTCTACCACGCGCGCCAGTTCCGCCTCCCAGCCGCTGTCGCACACCACGTAGTTGATGTGGCAGCGCTCGGGCTTTGTTTCCCACAGATCAGCTTTGCTGGTGTTGAAGGACAAATGCGTGGTTGATCCGCGCGGATTGAACGGATCGATGATGGCCTTGATGCCCTTGTCCGCGCCCTTGCTGGACGTGCAGGCCGCATAGATCAGCTCGGCCGCGCTATCGGCGACATTCAGATAGGTCGCAACCATAGCCGGCTGGGTATTGCCCTGGCAGACGAGGTATCCCTCATCGAGCCAGCGCCGCACGATCGGCTGCACCTTGTAGACCAAGTGGACCGGAAAATCCTCATTGGTCTGACGGAAGCGCGTGGTCAAAAGATGCTTGGTAAGGTGGTAGGAAATCGTGCTCGGGCGCATATCTTTGAGGTGATCGGGCCCGATCTCGTACCCCTCGCCGACCAGCCCTTCTAGCAACGTCTTGCCGGGGCCGACCAGCTCCGGCGTCAATCGCAGCCGCGAGTCTTCTGTGAAGACGGCAGTGATCTCGTCGTCGGCCAGGTCCTTGCGATAGCCGGTGACGCGCGGGAAGGCGATGGTCAGTGCCTCGCGGCCGCGCACGGCATGGACGCGGGTTACCGGCTTGGGCGCTTTGGGTGGTGCGATGACGGCCTCGGCGGCGAAGTCGAAGGGGATGCCGAGAATGTCGGCATATTCGACGTCGAACAGGCCCTGGTCGTTGAGATCGTAGCTCTGACGGCGCAACGCGCGACCGACAACCTGTTCGCAGAGCAGTTGGGTGCCAAATGCGCGCACGCCGAGAATGTGCGTGACGGTGTTGGTGTCCCAGCCTTCGGTCAGCATTGAGACCGAAACGACGCAACGGATTTGCTCGCCCAGCCGGCCGGGTTTGCCCACGGTGTTCATGACCTCGCGCAGAAGGTCGGATTCAGAGATGTTGTCGACTTCCTTGGGCGAGGCGCCGCGGGTGATCATGTCGCGCTTGAACTGCTCGATTTCGGCAGCCGCAGAACGCTTGAAGTCGGCATCGAGCGCGTCGCCGGATTCCAACTGCTCGCTGTCGATCAGAAGGGTGTTTGGGCGCGCAATGCGGTTGCCATGCTGATCGAAATTGCGGAAGAGTTCGAGATGGCCCTGGTGAACAGTGTAGCGCTCGCCGTCCTCATTGGTGCGCTCCCATCCCGAAACCCATTCGAACACAAGTTTCGAAATGGCCGTGTTCTGACAGACCACGATGAAAACCGGTGGGACGCCGATGCCCTCCTGCTTCCACAGTTCGAACGTCTTGGCATAGTGGGTGTAAAGCGAAATGAGCGCTGTCTGCAGCTTGGTCGGCAGCGTGAGCGGATCGAGATCGCCGGACTTGCCCGCGCCCTTCTTGGGCAGTTCCTTGCCGACATGAGCCCAGATGTCTCGGAACACCGGCATCTCGTCCGACGGGATTAGCGCATTATCGGCCACCGGCACACGCGGCAACTTCACGATGCCCGACTCGATGGCGTCGAGCAGCGAAAAGTCGCTGGCCACCCAAGGGAACAGCGTGCCCTCCTCATAGCCTGAACCGCGCAGGAAGAATGGCGTCGCCGACAGGTCATAGACGGCGCGCACGCTGGCCTTGCACTTCAGCGCCTCGATGCCGGAAATCCAAAGGCGTGCGGCCTCCTTGTTCTTTTCGGCCTCCTTCTTCTCCTCACCCTTCAGGTCCTCTTCGGCGCTCTCTTCGCTGGGCCGCTCGCGATAGCAGTGATGCGCCTCGTCGTTGAGCACGACGATCTTGCTGTCCAGCCGCAGCAGCTCGTCACAGACCCTCTGCAGCATCTGGCCTTCGGTTTCCAGCGTCCGGACCGGCTTGCCACGCCCCTGCAGGAGCGCGCGCCCGACTTTCGACACCTCCATGGTCTCGCGCAATTTGAAGGCGTGGAAATTCGTGATGACAATCTTCGCCTTGGCGATATCGGGCAGCATGTCGGCCGGCAGGATTTCGCGCGTGCGGTAGTAGCTGTCGGGGTCCTCGGGCAGCAGCACGCGCAGGCGGTCCTTGATGGTTATGCCGGGGGCCACGATCAGAAAGCCGCGGGCAAAGCGGTCGCTGCCGGGCGAGCGTACGGCGTTGACCGTCTGCCAGGCGATGATCATGGCCATGACGGTGGTCTTGCCGCTGCCCGTCGCCATTTTCAGCGCGATGCGCAGCAGTTCGGGGTTGGAGTCGCGATTGGCGGCTTCGAGCTGCTCCCATATGCCCTTCAGCTTACCGCTCTTGGCGGTCTTTGCTACCTCGGTCAGCCAGATAAGCGTCTCAGCGGCCTCGATCTGGCAGAAGAAGGGCGTCTGGTTTGAGAAATTGAAGCTGCGCCAATGGGTAAGCAAACGCGCCGTTGCCGGCGTGACTTGCCAGTCGGCGGGATTCTTGAGTGCGCGCCAGCCTTCCATGTGCCCACGAATTTCGTTGACCAATCCATGGACATCGTATTTACGCCCATGACGGTCGCGCGCGGCTGTCTCGTCGAAAAGATCGGCGGCGTCGGTATCCTCGCCAGGACGCCGCTTCTTGGCTTGAGGCACGATCGGCGTGATTTCTGCCGATGGCCGCCTGCTGTTGACCGGCGGCAGACCTTGCGGCTGGCCTTTGGCGTCCAAAGGATGGTGCCAGCGCGGGACAGCGTAAGGGGAGTTCAGAATCGGGCGCTCAAAAAATGTCATCGACATGCTGCTTGTTGCCCCGGTCAACTGCTTTTTGGCACGTCAGCCGCGCCCACCGCCTTGGCGCCTAGCCGACATGTCGGGTTGGGAACATATCGGATGCGGAACTGTACACAAATGTGCGCCGACCTTGGATGAAGTGGAGGGCGACGCCGTCGATCAGCGTCAGTCAGACCACGAATGGTCACGAGCGGTCACCACGCCGCTAGATGCAGGCAATCGCATTCTCATCCGCGTTGCCGCCTGGTGCTTGATCCCAATAGTGGTCATCGGCAACTGTGCAATCGGCGACGCAAAATGCGCAGCCGACGTGTCCGGTCTCAGGGGGATCGCGTCAGTGGATCAAATGTCGATCTTCCAATCTATTTCGATTGCGTCATCGACCTCGATGCCCAGGTATCGCACCTTGCTTTCGATCTTCGAATGCCCAAGCAATGTCAATCGACGGGCGGACACTTTCGTCTGAAGCCCCGCTGACAGGCTATGCCCGCTCAATCCCGCAGCGAAGCGCGGCGAGAGCTAGTCACAGTATCCCCAAACGGGCTTCGATATCGTCCTTACCAACTATCGCGCCGATCATTGCGCGCTTCCGACTTCTACGGTTGGGATCGCATCAACGCAGCAACCGGCCATTCAGCTAACATTTGGATTTCCACAGAATTCTGAACATAACAAGAACATTCCTCTCGCCGATCGCCGGAAACTCACTATTTTTGCAGGATGACCAAGCGAATCACAGACAGCCAGATGCTGGGCGAGCTCGGCGAGACCGCCGTCAAAAAGCTCGTCCTCGAGATGAAGTTCATTTACGAGCACCGTGGCCGGCTTGAGGCCGGCACGGATGGCTTCATCGAGCTGCGCGATCCGTACACAGGTGCCCCGCTTGGCAAGGTCCTCGGCGTCCAGGTCAAGTCCACCGAACGCGGCCAATATATCCGCGAGGACGACCGAGGCTTTGAGTATCTCCTCAGGCCCGACGACGTCGCCTACTGGCGCGGCACCAACTACCCGGTGATCATTGTCGTCTGGCGGCAGTCCGATTCGTCTGCCTACTGGAAGGATGTCACGGATGGCGTCAAAGGCGAAGAGCGCCGTCTGTCGTTCGACAAGAAGGCGGATGTGTTCGATGCCCGCAGCGCCGACCGGCTCGGTGCGCTCACGATCGACCGCCGCACCCAGGGCGCCTACCTGCCGCCTCTCAATCTTGGCGAGCAGGCCATATTCAATCTCCTGCGGATCAAGCTCCCCAACGAGATCTTTGTGGCCACATCGCCGTTCGGAAGCGGTCGGGACGCCATTCCCGAACTTGGGAAGCAGGACGACACGCGCTTCGACTGGGTGATCCGCAAACGGCGCTTTATTTCGTTCTTCGATCCTCGGGAGTGCGGCACACGCGCGATTGTCGATCTCGATCAAGTCGAGGCTGTCGACACCGAGCAGTTGGCCCTGGGCGATGATCCGGACGACATCATGGACATCGTCGATCTGCTGCGCCGGACCACCGCCCGGCAGACGGCCAGCGAGCTCAGCTATTTGCGCAAGGAGCGCCTCTTCTATTTCCGGGCGACCGGCGAGAACAGATCGCACAGCTACAAGTATGCTGCCAACGTCAAGGAGCCGTCAGCCCGGGTAGTGAGCTACTACCCGAATAAGAAGGATCTGAACCGCCCCGGATATGTCCGGCACCACGCCGCCATCTTCCGCTTCGAGCGGCTTGCAGATGAATGGTTCGTCGTAACCGATCCCACTTTCTACTTCACCCGAAACGGCTACCAGCCGCATCCATACCCGGAGGCGCTGCTCGCGGGCAAGAAGCGGCTCGAAAAGAATGCCGCCATTCGCGGCCAGGTGATGATGTGGCAGCACCTTTTGGTGACGAGTTCAGATGCCCACCCGGGGTTGTTTGACGTCGATCTGCCGACCCCCCTGCTCGACTTTCAACGCCTGCCGCTACTGGAGTTCTCGCGTGCCGTGCCGGAAGACTCCTGGGCGCGCACCGATCCGAGCGCAACAGATATGCAGGTTGACCTCTTCGCAGAAGGGCTCGCCGCATGAACTTCAAGACCCACATCTTCGATGAACCCCTGCTGGAGTTCGGGGATGGCGGCCAACACCTCGATCCGCGCGAAGGTTTGCGCAGGCATGGGCCGCTCCAGCCGCGTTCAGGGGACATTGTCAATGTCGGCGTCATCGGCACGGAAGACACGGTGAACGGTTTCCGGGAATTCCTGGCCGAGACCGGCCGCGGCATCGAAAGCGGCAACAAGGCGTTGATCAACCTGAACCCAGATTTTCCGGGACTCGGCAATCAAAATCCATTTCGATGCAAGTTCGAGGTTCCGGAAGGTGCCACGGCAACGCTGTCACGGCGACAGGTGAAGGACATCATCTCGATCGTTCGGCAGGATGAGGCCGTTCGGCAGTCAGTCGACCTGATCAAGTCTCTGCTCTCCGCCCTCATAGAGGGCAGCGCCAAGCCCGACGTGATTGTTCTGGCCCTGCCCGTGCCCCTGATCGAAAAGCTTGTGAATGCCAAAAGCGAGGAGGAGGTCGAAGCTGCCGAGGAGAGCGGCCAACGCGACGACGACTTGAATTTCCGCGATTTGCTCAAGGCCCGGACATTGCACCTCGATGTCCCAACGCAGATCGTATGGCCCGACACCTGGGACGATGCCGCCAAGATTCCCCGGAAGGTCAAACGCGACAGCAATCGCCAGCGTCAGGTCAAAGCAACGCGCGCCTGGAATCTGCTTGACCAGCTGTACTACAAGGCAGGCAAGGTCCCTTGGCGTCTGTTACCGACTGTCGGCGAGTACCGCACCAGCTTCCTTGGCATCGGCTTCTATCGCGATCTTGACGGCCAGCAGCTCTGGACAAGCACAGCCCAGATGTTTGACGATCGCGGCAGGGGTCTCATCTTGCGTGGTGCTCGCGCCCAGACCGAAAGCCGCAGTCGCCATCCTTATCTGACAGCCGGGGATGCCGAAGATCTGGTTGCGCGTTCCATCAAGATCTACAAATCATTTCATGGACACGTGCCCGCGCGCGTCGTCGTTCTCAAGACCTCTCGCTTCGGTACGGAAGAGGCAGAAGGCGTCGATGCCGCTCTCACCAAAGCCGGCATCGAAATGTTGGATCTAGTCTGGGTGCAGGAGAGTTCGCCAATCGCCATCCTCCGTGATGGGAATTACCCGGTCCTTCGTGGCACTTTCGTTGATCTTAACGGCAAGGGCCTCCTCTACACGCGCGGCAGCGTTCCCTACTACGGGACCTACCCAGGCTTGCGCATCCCTCGGCCATTGCTGCTAGTCCCCCACAAGAGCACCGATCGGACGATCCTCGCGTTGGCCAAGGACGTTTTGGCGCTGACCAAAATCAACTGGAGCACCACCCAGTTCGACCAGAAGATTCCTGCGCCCATCAAAGCGGCGCGCGAAGTCGGCCGCATACTCAAGCACATCGATTTCGGGACCGACGTGTCGTCCGATTTCCGGAAATATTCGTGAGGGTGAGAGTCAGAATGGAGGCAGCTCCGTCCCCATGGTCGAGAACCTGCTTTTCGACCGCATGAAGGCAACGATCCGCGACTGGGTCATGATTCTGCAACACGCCTCGGATCAGCTCATGCGTGAGGCATGAACGGTTGCGCTGGCACCCGGCGAGGACAGATTAATCCGAAGTTCCTGCCCTGTGGAGCAGCTGGCTGGGGATGTTTTTCTTGTGCGCCAATGGGTTAGGTTCCGATCATGGTTGCTGATCGCGCCTTAATGTACCCATGTATTGCGACGTAATGACTCACAGCGCAGCGGGGCGGATCAGCTATACTGACCCCATGTACATCGACATCGTCCCGAACCGGAAGTCGCCGCCAGCTATTTTGCTGCGCGAGAGCGTGCGCGACGGCAAGCGGGTCAGGAAGCGCACCATCGC
>JANLQJ010000334.1:0-18705 GCA_031367715.1 Hyphomicrobiaceae bacterium
AAAAAGCCGCTCGAACTTCACGCTTTGATCCGTACACCAGCCCAGTACTGCAATAGCTGTTGCGGGCCCCCGATTTGAACCTACGCAGGCGGATAACCTGCCCGCTGAGCGGGAATGGTCGAGTTTCGGCAATCTGTGCGCGAGCAATATTGAGAGGCCCTAGAATTTACAGTGCAATTTCAATTACATAGGTGTTCGCAGTTTCATCCTGTCCGGTGCGCCAATTGCGAACAAAACTGCGAACCCCGGGTACCGGGCCGCCGTTGGCGAGCACCGCCTGCTCCAAAACGTCTTTCCGGCCGAGAATGCGGACTTGGTGGTCGTCGACTTCGATGCGGTCGACGATGGAACCGATATAGGCTTTGCGGAACGGGATTTCGCCCGACGTCAGTTTTTCGCGCATGAGTTTGCCAAAGCGGTTGATCGCGTCGGGCGTGACATCGACCGTGGGGCGGGTGCCTGAGGTTGCCCTTTCCATGGCAGTGTGGGCGCGGTCGCGGTCTGCTTTCAGGGCGACCAGACGATCCTTCAGGATGTCGTCCTGCTCGGTGACGCCGTCTTCGATCAGCTTGTAAAGACGGCGCAGGCGGTCGTCTGTCTCATTCACTTCGGTGGCAAGGATCTTGATGCGTTCATCGACCGTTGCCGCCTTGGCGGCGCGACGGCTGGTGAGGGACGTCAGCATGACGCCGAGGCGCTCGGGATCGAGCAGGTGGTCGACGAGATGCTCTGTCACCAGAGTGTCGAGCTTGTCCATCGGGATCGAACGGCCCTTGCACGCCGTTGTGCCGGACCGGAAGCACGCCGAGCACGTGTATTATCGATGCACCTTGCCGGTTTTTGACGTACCGGTGCGCAAAGTCATGCCGCTGTCGCAGGTGGCGCAGACGGCAAGGCCGGTCAGCAGGATCGGTCCGGACACTGTCCGTGGCGGCGTCACCTTGGGACTGCGCGCTTTCAGAAGGCTTTGGACCTCGCCGAACACGGCCGGATCGATGATCGGCGGCACATCCGCAAAGATGTGCTCGGACTCGGATTTGCGCCGGCCAGTGCGAGCTTCCGATTTGTTGCACCGCATGCGACCGCCGTAGACGGGATGGGACAGCAGGGCGTGAATTTGGCCGATGCCCCAATTAGCGCCACCGCGGGTGCGATAGCCTCGCTCGTTGAGCCAGATGGCGATGCGCTTGATGCCCATCGGGCCGGAGCTGCGATCGCCTTCCAAGAACAGCTGGAACATTTGCCGGACGATTTCGGCCTCGACCGGATCGATCTGGAGTCGCTTCTTGATCCGGGTGCCACGCTTCTCGACTTCGATTGCCGCGTATCCGTAAGGCGGCCGCGCGCCATTCCAGAAACCCTGACGAGCATTCTCCTTCATCGAGCGCAACACGTGCTTGGCGTTTTCCTTGGACTGATAGTCGTCGAACGGCGCGATGACTTAGCGCATCATGACTTGGGCGGGGTCGTCGCCGAGTTCCTGCGTGATCGAGATCAGCCGAACGCCGTGCTTGGCGAGCTTGCGCAGATAAAATTCAAGCCCAAAGGCGTCGCGGAAAAAGCGCGAGACGTTCAACTCGGCAACCCTAATGGGTGCTGGGCGGCCGAGATCGTCGACAACATCGATGTCGTGGTGCGGTCGGGGTGAGTTTCCAGCCCCGCCAACCGACCGGCCACCAGGGGACGGCGGACCTCGGCACGTTATTTCGGGCGGCGCATTCGAGACTGCGGTGATGTCCGATGCGCGTGGTTGGTTGGTTCGTCGGCTTTGGTCAGCAAGGACGATGGCACTGGCGGGATTTCCAGCGGCGGCCGTACGGGACCCATGCAGGTCGCCGGCCAGCCATCGGCCAGCATTGGCAACGAGACGGTCTTTCGTGCCTCGCCCTGCCAGTCGGCTTTGACGGACGATGGTACGCGCCGGACTTGGGAGTCCTGTGGGGTTGGCAACGAGTGTGGGTCCCCGACCGACACTGTTTGCCGCAGGCGGCAGCGCAATTGTAGCCGGCAGGCAGGCCAACGGGATCGACGGGGAGTCCGGCGCTGGCGGCTCAGCGTTGTCCTTGGCTGCAACGGGCGCTCGGCATCTGTCACCAGCGTACCGCTCCGGCATAGCGCGCCAGTGGGTCAGAAAAATCCGCCGGGCATGGTCGTCCTGAGAGCGTGGTGTGTACGGCCAATCGACGTCGGCCGCGCCAACGTCCAAGGGGTTGTCAGCCAAGATCGCTTGGCTGTTCAGGCTCGGCCAAGCCTGTGTGGTTTCAAGATCGGTCCGGACGTCAGCGACAACCAAACCTCCAGCGAGCACCAGCCCCGATGGGGTGGCCGACATCATCGGAATGGGTGGCCGACTTCGATTGGACTACCCGGCCGGCTTTGTCGGAATCCGCAGGCATGGGCGAGCATGGTCCACAAGCGCCGCAGTGTCTCGGACGGATTCGGGGTTCAGGCGCGGGGACATCGCGGGTGAGATAGGTGCGCAGGAAATCGCGCCGCCGATCGAGGCTGCGGGCATCACCCTTAGCCAAGAAGCTTCGCGCGAAGCCACCGCGCAACCAGAGCGCGCCCAGCGTGTCGGCGCTGGTCTCGGCACTATCGAACGGGGCTAGCTCCTGATAGGCAATGCGCCCGGCAAGACTTTCCGATCATTGGCGCAGGAGTTCAATCGAGGCGGACCCAAGCAACAGGAATCGGCCAACCTTGCGGCCCTTGCGTCGTCTCTCGTCGATCAAGCCGCGCAACGTGCCGAACAGAGCGAGGCATTCCGGATCTCATTGAGGATCACGAGCTTGCCATCGTGAGTCGAGAGATAGAGCGCCGGATCGGCGAGCTTGTCGCGGTCGGCCGCGTCCACAAGGTCGAGGTAGATTGACCGTGCCGCTTCAGCTATTGCCAAGGCCAAGGTGGTCTTGTCGACCTGGCGTGGCCCTGGCAGCGCAACGGCCGGTTGGGATGCTAGGTCAGCGCGGACTTGGGCTTCGAGTCGGCGTTTGAGCATGCTAGCAAATTTAACGTGACGTATTCAATTTGCAAGGGACACGGTCCGTGCAGCGAGCCCAGCGAGTCGCACGATGAACGACGAATCGCCCGAGGTGGAAATCGCTACGGTTTAGCGTGAATTGAACGCACTCGAGGAAAGGCGCAGCAGGTAAGCCGAATGGCTTGATCGCCTCGAGGAGGGAGACCGAAACGCGAAGCGCCCCTGAACGGCTTCCCGACTTGCCATTCATCTGACAGTTGAATCGAGTCGTTTGGAATCGGCATGTGGAAGCGCCGCCTCAACCAGTCGCGCAATGCACCTATAGGCCGATCTGCCCCAAACACAGGTACTTCAGCTCAATATAGTCATCGATTCCATATTTGGAACCTTCGCGGCCGAAACCTGATTGTTTGACACCGCCGAAGGGTGCGACTTCGGTTGAAATCATGCCAGTGTTGATGCCAACCATGCCATACTCCAGGGCTTCCGCGATTGCCCAGGCTTTGCTCAGATCTTTGGCGTAGAAGTACGCGGCCAGGCCAAACTCCGTGTCGTTCGCCAGGGCGATGACATCTTGCACGGTGTCGAACTTGAACAACGGCGCGAGCGGCCCGAAGGTTTCTTCGCGCGCAACCTTCATGCTTGCGGTCACCCCGGTCAGGACTGTCGGGGCAAAGAAGTTTCCATTCTGAGCCTGTCGAGGGTCGCCGCCGCCAAGTTTCGCGCCGCGCTCCAGCGCATCGTCGATGTGGTCGCGAACCTTCGCGACGGCCTTGCGGTCGATCAGTGGGCCGATCTCGGCGCCGTCGGCAAAGCCGTCTCCGACCTTCAGGGCGGCGACGCGGGCGGAGAGTTTGCGGGCGAACTCATCGTGCACGCCGGCCTGAACATAGAAGCGGTTGGTGCACACGCAGGTCTGGCCGGCATTGCGGAACTTCGACTGCATCGCGCCTTCGACCGCGGCATCGATATCGGCGTCGTCGAAGACAATGAACGGCGCGTTGCCACCCAGCTCCAGGCTGAGTTTCATGACTTTCGGGGCGGCCAGCGCCATCAGCCGGCGTCCAACTTCCGTCGACCCGGTAAAGGTCAGCTTGCGCACTTTCTCGTTGCTGCAGATTTCGTCGCCGAAGTCAGCGCTCCGGGTCATGGGAACGATGCTGAACAGACCCGGCGGCAGCCCGGCTTGTTCGGCAAGAACAGCGAGCGCGATAGCCGAGAGGGGCGTCAACCCGGCCGGTTTGAACACAATGGAACAACCCACGGCGAGCGCAGGGGCCACCTTGCGCGCAACCAGCGCCGAGGGAAAGTTCCACGGCGTGATCGCCCCGACGACGCCGACCGGCTGCTTGATGACGACGATCCGCTTGTCGCGGCTATGCCCGGGAATGGTGTCGCCATAGACACGCTTGGCTTCCTCGCTGTTCCACTCGATATAGGAGGCGCCGTAGAGGATTTCGCCCCTGGCTTCGGCCAGCGGCTTGCCCATCTCAGACGTGAGGATGGCCGCGAGATCGTCGATGTTCGCGATGACGAGGTCGTACCAGCGGCGCAGGACGACCCCGCGCTCTTTGCCGGTGCGGGCTGCCCAGTCCTTTTGCGCCACATAGGCGACGTCGATGGCCTGGGATGCCTCCTGGCGCGAGAAATCAGGGATCATGGCCAAGATGTCGCCCGTCGACGGATTGACGACTGGGAATGTTGCTCCGGAGGCGGATTGCCCTCGCCATTGGTCGCCGATGACGCCGGCCTCGACGACCAGGTTGCGGTTTTTGAGGCGGGCAAGGAGCGTTTCGGAAATGGTCACGGGGCTCGATCCTTTGCAACGTCAGACTTGGTTTGGTTTGGCGCTCGCGGACATATGCGTTTGACCGAAAACGCCCTCGGTCCAGAACTGCCCCGATTGATCTCCAATGCCGGCGCAAATCTTGAGACTGTCGCCGCTGATAGCGGGAGCGAGGCCGCGATAGTCCATGTGCAAACGATCAGAACCCATGACTTTGGCCGCGAGGTTCATGAGCAACGTCGCCTGCATGGGGCCGTGGACGACCAAACCGGCGTAGCCTTCGGCATCGCGGGCGTATGGATGGTCGTAGTGAATGCGGTGGCCGTTGAAGGTGATGGCCGAGTAGCGGAACAACAGCGGCGCCGTGGGTGTCAGCGTCCAAGTTTCGCCGCACGCTTTCGGCATAGCGGCCTGCGACGGCGTGACGTTACCAGCGGGCTCCGGCTTGGCGGCCTCGCGGAACACCAGATTCTGCCGTTCACGGACGGCGAGCCCGCGGGGCGTCGAATGGTCGTGGCTGATCGACACAAACCACAGTTGGCCCGTTCGTCCGTCCTTGCGCGTGATCTCGCTGATGCTGGAGACGCGCCGCACACGGTCGCCGACGCGGATCGCGTCGTAGATTTCCAGCGTGCCGCCGGCCCACATGCGGCGTGGTAGCGGCACGGGCGGCAAAAACCGCTGATGCGCCGGATGGCCATCTTGGCCAAGTTCGGCCATGGCGGCGATCTCGGGGCTCAGGCACCAGTGGATGCCGAGCGGGGCGACGTCGTCCGTTTGCGGCGCCAGATAGGGGTCAAAGATCGCGCGGAAGCTCGCCACCAGCCGTTCCGTGACGACGTCCTCGCTCTCGCGCGTGCGGCCGATCCATTCCTCAAATCCAGCGGGTACGGAACTCATGCGGACACATACTCCGCCTCAATAGGATCGCGGCATTCCGAGCACATGCTCGGAGAGATACGACAGAATGAGGTTGGTCGATATCGGCGCCACCTGATAGAGCCGGGTCTCGCGGAATTTGCGCTCGATGTCGTATTCCTCGGCAAAACCGAAGCCGCCATAGGTCTGGATGCAGGCGTTGGCGGCCTCGTTGGAGGCGTCGGCGGCGAGCATCTTGGCCATGTTGGCCTCGGCGCCGCAGTCCTTGCCGGCCTCGTAGAGATGCGCCGCCTCGCGCACCATGAGTTCGGCCGCGCGCATGTTGGCGTAGGCGCGCGCGATCGGGAATTGGACGCCCTGGTTGGCGCCGATGGGACGGCCGAAGACGACGCGCTCCTTGGCGTAGCTGGACGCCTTGTCGATCAGCCATTTGGCGTCGCCGACGCATTCGGCCGCGATCAGGATGCGTTCGGCATTCATGCCCGAAAGGATGTAGCGGAAGCCCTTGCCTTCCTCGCCGATCAGGTTTTCCGCAGGCACCGTCACGTTCTCGAAGAATACCTCTGTGGTCGAGTGGTTCATCATCGTGCGGATCGGCCGAATGGTGAGGCCCTTGCCCTTGGCTTCGCGCATATCGAGGATGAACACCGAAAGACCGTCCGTCGGCTTCTTGACGTCCTCGCGCGGGGTCGTGCGCGCCAGCAGCAGCATCAGATCCGAGTACTCGGCGCGGCTGGTCCAGACTTTTTGTCCGTTGACGACATAATGGTCGCCGTCTTTGCGCGCAAAAGTGCGGATCGATTTGGTGTCGCTGCCGCTCGCCGGCTCGGTGACGCCGAAGGCCTGCAAGCGGAGTTCGCCGGCCGCGATGGCGGGCAGATAGCGTTTCTTCTGGGCGTCGTTGCCGTGCCTGAGCACGGTGCCCATGACATACATTTGCGCATGGCAGGCCGCGCCGTTGCAGCCGGCCCGCTGCACTTCCTCAAGGACGGCCGCCGCCGCGCTCAAGGTGAGGCCGACGCCGCCATACTCTTCGGGAATGAGCGTTGCGAGATAGCCGGCCTCGGTCAGCGCCTGCACGAACTCGGCCGGATAGGCGCGGGCGGCGTCGAGCTTGCGCCAGTATTCGCCCGGGAAGCGCTCGCACAGCTTGCGAACAGCGTCGCGGATATCCTTGTGTGGATCTTCCTGGTCCAGCATGTTTTTCAGGTGCTCCGCCGCTTGCGAGCTGGCGTCTCGCGTTGCTCTACAAAGGAAAGGAGGTCGAGGTCCCGGACCGGCTGGTCGGAGGCGAGGTCCAGGATGCTCGCAATGAACGCGTCAGTGCGCGCCTCGGACAGTCCCGACTCGAGCAGCATGGCGCGCGCCTTGGCCTTCAGGTCGTGCTCCGCGAGCGGATTTTCCGGATCGCCCTTGGCGTGCTGACGCGAGGCGGCGAGCCGGCGTCCATCAGTGGTCTCGACGGCGACCTCGACGCCCCAGGCCATGGGATAGGCGGCGTCAACCTTGGGGTCTATAGCGACCGAGACTTTCGCACGCTCGCCCACCATTCGGCTGCGCGCATCGGCATCGAAGCTGGCCTGATTGACCAGCCCATCCTTGAGGGCGATGGCGACGGTGTGCTGCAGCGAGAATTTGGCGCTGTACGGATCTTGCGGGTCCGGCCGGTCGCAGACATCGATGGCGGCCCGGTAGGCTCCGACTGATACGCGCGCAATTGGCGCCCCGTTCAAAGCCGCATGCAGCTCCAGGGCGGCGTCTATGGCGGGGTGGGTGTGCCGGCAGCACGGCCACGGCTTGATCGATGTCTTCGTTAGTTCCCACGGCCGCGCCGGATCGGCGGCGATGGCCTGCGGGATCGGATCGGCACAGAGGCCGGCAAAGAAGCCCTTTTCGCCTTCCAGAATCTTCTCCGGCCCCGTGAACCCTTCCTTGGCCAGCAGTGCTGCCAGGACGCCGGATTCGGTGGCACGCGCCGTATGCAGATGCTTGCTCATGGCGCCCGTAGCCAGAAACTCCCACAGGCCCGACGATTGCGTGCCGGCGTTGCCGAGCGCCCACACTGTCTCGTCCTCGTTGAGGCCGATCAGTTTTGCGGCCGCCATGGCGGCGCCGAAGGGACCGCACGTGGAGGTGTTGTGCCAGACCCGGTAGTGCGCCTTGCCAACCGCCATGCCAACCCGGCAGCAGGCCTCGTAACCAGCGAGCACAGAGTCCAGGAATGCGCGGCCGCCGAGATTGCGGTCCTCGGCAATCGTCCAGGCCGCAGGGATGACAACGCTGCCCGGATGCGTAACCGAATCCCGGTGCAGATCGTCCATTTCCAGGATGTGGGCCAAGCCGCCAACCAGGAATGCGCGGCGCGCGACGTCGTTGCGATCCGGTGGCGCAACCGTCATGAGCATGCGCGCCGGAGGAGCCCCCCGTCCGGCGACGGCGCAGGCCAAGGTATCGAGCACGAACAGCGCAGCGTGCGCCCGATCGGCATCACTGATGGTCTTGGCGCCGATCAACCTGACCAGATCGCGAGTGAGGCTCATGGTGCGTTACCTCTTTGGACGGGCATGCGCTTCAGGAAGGAATTCCAGGCGCAAGGCCTCGGTGTGCTGGCCTTGACTTGGCACCCGGCCCAGGCGGGGCCGCGCGCCGTCGACAATAACGGGAGGCGCCGGGACGTCGATGCGGCCCGCCGGCGTTTCGATGCTGGCGGTGGTGGCGCTGCGGTGTTCGATCAGATCCGCCATGGTTGAAATCCGTCCGTAGGCAATCCGGTTGGTGTCCAACAGGGCGCACAGCTCAACCAGCATTTGCCGCCCGACGCGCTCCTGAATGAGCTGATCGAGCGCGTCGCGATTGCTGGTGCGCGCCGTATTGCGGGCAAAGCGCGGGTCGGACGCGAGGCCGGGTTGATGCAGAATGGTCTCGCAAAAGGTCTGCCATTCGCGGTCATTCTGGATGGCGATCAGGATCTCGCCATCGGTGGCATAGAACACGCCGTAGGGCGCGATGCTAGGATGGGCGAGGCCGAGGCGCCTGGGTTCCTTGTCGGCATAGCGCCGGCTGAGATAGGGCACGGCCATGTACTCGGCGATGGTATCGAACAGCGAAATCTGGATCAGCGCGCCCGCATTGCTGCGTTCACGCCGCAACAGCGCTTCCAGAATGGCGGCATAGGCGGCCTGGCCAGTCGCGATATCGCAGATCGAAATGCCGACGCGACTTGGACCCGAGGTCGCCGACCCGGTGACGCTGGCCAGTCCCGCCTCGGCCTGCACCAGCAGGTCATAGGCCTTGCGCTCGTAGTCCGGCGTTCCGGGAGCATAGCCGCTGATCTCGCACACGATCAGGCGAGGAAAGCGCGCGCGCAGGCTGGACGAGCCGAGCCCCAACCGCTCCGTGGCGCCGGGCGCAAGGTTGTGAACGAAGACGTCGCTCGTGCTCAACATGGCGGTGACCAGGGCCAGATCGCCGGGCTCTTTCAGATCGACCGTGCAGGATTCCTTGCCCCGGTTGTTCCAGACGAAATAGGTCGACTGTCCGTGCACATCGGTATCGTAGCCGCGTGCAAAGTCGCCTTCTGGCCGTTCCAGTTTGATGACGCGCGCCCCGGCATCGGCAAGCCGCGAGGTCGCCAGCGGCGCGGCCACGGCCTGCTCCAAGGCGACTACGGTGATGCCTGCCAGCGCCCCGGACATCGTGCGCTCCTGTTTATCGTGGTTCCGCAAGCAAGATTCGCTCTTTGCAGGCTGCCAAGTCCAATAGGGATTCGCACTGGCGGGTATAGCGGATTGCGAAAATCTCACGGCCTCAACCGAACAGTTTGGGCGAATTGCGCTCATGCGACAGTTCCGCCGTCCAGGTGGACTCGCGCACCAGTTGCCGCATGATCTCCCAGGACAACTGCGCGATAGCGCGGGGCGCTTTTTGCAAAGAGCGATCAGCGGAATAGGCAAGGTAGACTTTTCGCGAGATTTGCGGCTCGAATCGCCACACACGAAAGATGCCTTCCATGTCCTCCCGTTGCACGGCCATGCGCGGCAAGATGCCAAAGCCAAGCCCGCGCACGACCAGCTTCTTGATCTGGCTGTAACTGTCGATCTCGATCGCCGGGGTTATGGAAATCTGCTGAGCCAGAGCTACATCGTCGATGAGCTGGCGCAGCCCGTGCTCGGGACCCGGCACGACCAGCGGCAGCGCGGCGGCGTCCGCCAGGGATATGGTGCGGCCCGCCAAGTCCATGTCTGCGGCCATCGGGAGGCTGCAGAACAGACAGAGCTCCTCTGACAGCACATGGTGGACGACCAATCCTCGCGGGTCGGAGGTGGAATAAATCATGGCCAGATCCACGTCTCCGCGCTTAAGCCAGTCGAGGATGTAGCCGCTCATGGCTTCCACGATGCGAATGTTGATTTCCGGATACCTGATCTTGGCCGCCTCGATCAGGGGGGCGGCCATCTGCTCGCTGACGGTGCCGGGCAGGCCGAAGCGGACCAGGCCGCGCGGCGCGATCGCCTCGCCACGCACGCTGTCGTTGATGGCGGCAAATTCGGCCAGGATGCGTCCCGCGTGCACCATCAGCCGTTCGCCGGCCTCGGTCGCTTTCACCCCGCTGGCAGCCCGGTGCAGCAGCGAGACACCCAGTTCCTCCTCCATATGGCGCACATGCTGGCTGAGCGCCGGCTGGGCCACGTGGAGCTGGTTCGCCGCCTTGGTGAACGAGCCGCTTTCGACAACCTTGGCGAAGTAGCGCAGCTGACGCAGATCCATGGCGTTCCCTCGAGCCGCGAGCCGATGCCGGCGGTTCGGGTCCAGACTACGCCAAGTCCACGCGCGCGCGTATGATTTCGTCCGCATGGTCGTTGGGTGTTGCAGACATGCCCGGCTCTATTGAAGTTTTCCGGGTCGTCCGGTCAGACGCGACAGGCCTTGCGTGATCCAGTCGGGGCGCCGGGGAGCGAGAGATCCTTGGCCTGCCGGGATTGGTCCCAGCTGCAGTCGCCGGGTGGGTACGGCCTCGATCACGCCAAGCCGGCCCGGATAGGCCAGCCACCAGACCAGCAGGATGCCGGAAAACCATGCGGCGACCTGCCAGACAAACAGGGAGGGCAAGCCGGCGCTTGGCCCAACCGCGCCAAATGTCTGCTGGCTGAAGAGGGTGTTGCCGAGAATGGCGCCCGGCCCGAGCGCAAAGAATGCCCAGATGAGCGTCAGAGACCATTTGGCAGCCTGCGTGGCCCGGCCGCCCGGCGCCGCCGGAGAGATCGCGCGCAATTCGCCATGCAGCCGGTCCCGCTGCTCCCGCTCCGGCTCTCGCCGCGTCCACAGCGAAACGATGAGGCAAGAGCCGAGGTTGAAAAACAGGCCCCAAGCCGCCGAATGGATCGTCAGCGGCCAGCGCCCCCACGGCAGGCCGAGAAACAGTCCCTCGAACGCGATCAGACCTGGCGGCTCGGAAAACAGCACGAAAATGAGGCCGAACACCAGGCCGGTGACCACGCCGCTGCGGCTGATCCAGGGCAACCAGCACAGGCCAAGGTAGGCGGGCAACAGCTGCGCCGAGAGGCTGAGCGTGAGCGTCGACAGCAGGGAGGCGGGAAGCGGCGCGAACGTGGCGAGCGACGCGACGGCGACGAACAGGAGAGCGATCGTGATGCGCGCCGCCGTCCGCTGGCCGCTGGCAGCCAAGCCGGGTTGGAGGTAGCGCACGACAAAGTCGGTGGTGAGGATCGATGCCCCTGAGGTCACGAAAAACGCGACCGCGATCTGCTGCGACAAGACGAGCGCGAACAGGAAGCCAACGCCAAGCAGTTCATCGCGGCCCGCGAGCCGGTTGGCGAAGCTCGTGATGGCGTCGAGGGCCGGGCGCGAACCCGTCGCCAGCTCGGTGCCAATGAGAGGGCCGAGGAACACCAGCAGGCCGGTCGCAAGGCCCGCGACCATCCAGACCTGATTGAAAGCGAAAACGGTGCGGCCCTTCACGCTGACGCCGAGCAGCGCAAAACCCGGGCTCAAAGTGATCCCGGTGAGGGCGATGGCGAAGGACAGGATCTGCGTCGTGGTCCACAGACCCCCTAATGGAACTGTCTTGCCCAGCCCCGCCGTGAATTGGATGACACCGGGCAAGCGATCGCTCGTGATGCCGGCGGGTACGGAAATGCCGTGCGACGCTGACGCGAAGCCTTGCAATGTCACGCCGGCGGCGCCAGTCGTGACGATCAGCAGTACAAGGACGGTGAGCGACTGCGCGGCGACGACATAGACCATCGCTCGCCAACCGCCGACGATGGCATAGAGACCGAGAAAGAAGGCCGAGCCCCAGATTGTGAGGACGGCAGGCAGCGCGCCGCCGGTCGCCTGTTCGAGCAACGCGCCAGTCTCGGCCAACTGGCTGGCGGCGAACGGCAGGGCGAACAACCCCACGACCAGCAGCACGTAGATCCGGATCGCTGCGCTGGCGTAGTAGGTTCCAAGCAACTGCCCCGCTGTCCGCAGGCCGGTCATCCGCGCGGTCAACCAGAGCTGTTTGTGAATCAAAGTTCCAGCCAGCGCGGCGAGAACGAGACCCAACGCCGCGTGACTGTATTGCAGCCCGTAGTTGGCGATCAGCAGCAGATGGTCTTCAAGACCAAGCGTCGCCACGACGATGCCGGCGCCGCCGAAAATGTAGCCCCAGGCCGGGATCGAGAGCCCGCCATCAAGGAAATCGGCGGGCTGACGAACAGCGCTCGCACTCGCCGTCGCGATGTAGACCGCGTATACGAAGGTGACGCCGAGCGCGGTGAGAACAAGGGCCGTCACGGGCGGCCCTTCCCGGAGCGGCGCTGGTCCGGAGCCGTCTCAGGCCTGAAACTGCCGATGACGTTGAAGGCGTCGAACACGACGCGTACGCCAAAATGCGTGATCATGTAAAACAACACGCAGGCCCCCACGGTCAGCAGGCCAACGGCCAGCGGCACGAAGGCGTGATCGCGGAAACCGCTCACGAACAGCGCGGCAAGGCTGAGCCAGAGCAGACTGGCGAAAGTGACGACCAGACCAAGCGCGAGTTCGCTGCGGGTAAAGGTTGTCCGATAGACCGTGTTGACGACGATGTGTCCTGCAAACGCTGCCAGGATACAGGCAAAGCCAGCCGCAAGTGCCCATATGCCGCCGGACCCCAGCCCGAAGTGCAGCAGGATGGCCGCCGCCGCGCCGAGCGCGATCCAGACCGCCATCACCAGGGCATGACGGTCGACGACGTCCAGGCGATCCGGCGTGTCCACAGCGTTTCAATCCCACAGCAAAGAACAACGAAACTCAATCGTCCTTGCCCGAGCCGCCCTTGTCGCCCGGCGCGAGGAAATTGCGGAACTGCATGCCGCCGGCGCTGCCGAGGTTCTCGATCGGCAGGCCGAGCTCCTTCATCAAGCCGTCCACCAAGGCCACATGGGTGCGATACTTCATGGCCGAGTTGACGACGCGATCAGTCATGCTGCCGCCCTCGCCGTTTGCAGCGCCGCCGTGGCCTTGGCCCGCCATTTCCGACGGGCTGTTCAGGCCCGGCAAGCCGTCGACCTGCAGGATCTTGATGGATTCGATGTTCTCCATCGGCTTGACGGTCTCACGGATGATGTTGGGCAGCGTGCGCACTAGGTGCTCGTAGATGGTGCTGCGGCGGCTGGCGTCCGAACGCATGTTTTCGGTCTCGTTCAGCAGCATCTGGCCGGCGGCGTCCTTGGCGTATCTCACTTCATCGGCGTGCGCCTCGGCAATGCGGCCCTGCGCGCGGAAACCGGTCGCCTCCAGTTCCGCCTTGGCGTAGGACGTCAGCCGCATCGCCTCACGCTCGGTGCGCGAGGCCGCATTGATCAGGTCGATCCGCTTGGCCCGATGGGCCGCCTCTTCGTCGCGCGCGCTGAAGATCTGCTCCTCGGTCAACGCCAGCAGCTTGCGCGCCTCCGCAACTTTGGTCTGCGCATAGGCTTCCTCGATCGACTTGTTGATGACCGCGATCAGCCGTTCCTTGTCGGTGATCTCGATCTCCTTGCGTTGCTCGATCTCGAAGCGGTCGATGAAATTGCGCGCCGCCACCCGCATCTGGTCGATGTCTCGATTGACCGCGATGGCGCTGTCCTCGACGTTGCGCATCGCCGCCGTCTCGGCGAGCTTGATCTTTTCGCTCTTGGCGATCTCGGCGTGGGCGACCTCCTCGTCCTTGCTGAGTTGTTCGAGCTGGACGTGGTAGCGCCGCATGATGCGGGCGCGGTCCTGCTCGGCAAGGGCGATCTCGTTGCTGACGCGGATCTGCTTGTCCTTGTCGACCGTCAACAGATCAATCATCTTGTTGGACTCGATCCGGGTCGACTCGACGCGGCGATCGGTTTCGAACCGCGACTGATCCATCTCGCCGTGCGCCTGGGTATCGATGAGCGACAGGGTCTGGCGGGTACGGATCTCATGCTCGCGGATCTTGCGGTCGTTCTCGATGCGCTCGCCCTCGATCTGCTGCCGCGTCAGGATGCGCTGCGCTTCCAGCTCCCGGTGCGAGTTGATCTCGATCAGCTCGGTCGACTGCTGCTTCTGGATCGCCATGGTCCGCACTTCGTTGTCCGAGGTGATGCGCTCGATTTCGATCAGCCGATCCTTGGCGATGCGGACGCGGTCGGTTTCCTGTTCGGCGCGCACCTTGGAGGTCTCGATATCGATCATGGATTTGGCGCGCTCATCGGCGATCTGGGCCAATTGCGCCGACTTGCGCGTCTCGATGTCTCTATGTTGTTCCAGACGCGCATATTCGAGATCGCGGCCAATTTCGAGGGCGCGCTGTTCGGTCTGGTAGTCCTTCAGGGTGATCTGGATGCGAGCGTCGTTCTCGATCTGATTGCGGAACCTGCGCCGCTCCTCGATCTGCTCGGTCAGCTGCGCCAGACCCTCGGCATCGAAGGCATTGTTGGGATTGAATACCGAGACGTCGGTCTGGTTCAGGTTCGTCAGCGAGGCATTCTCAAGCTCCAGGCCGTTGGTCTCCAGCGTCTTGGCGCCAAGGTCGGCGACCTCCTTGATGTAGCGGCCGCGGTTGGAGTGCATCTCGTCCATCGTCATGGTGGCGGCGACAGCGGACATGGCGTCGACGAAACGGCCCTGCACCACGTCCTTCAACTCAGCCGGGTTCGACATGCGGTCGCCGAGCGTGCGCGCCGCCGTCGAGACGCCCGCCTTGGTCGCGATGACGCGCACCAGGAATTCGGCGATGATGTCCACGCGCATCTTGTTCTTGGTGATCAGCGATTGCTCGCCGGTGCGCCGGATCTCGATGGGGATGGCGTGCATGTTGACGCGGGTGATGGTGTGCACGATCGGCACCAGGAAAGCGCCGCCGCCCATCACTACCTTCTCGCCGCCAAGACCGGTCCTGACGAACGATTGGTCCTTGGACGAATGGCGGTAGAGCCAATGCAGGAGATAGACTGCGATGGCGATGAGGATCGTCAGCAGAATGACAATCGCCAGGGCGTCTGTGCTGGTCATGACCTTGTGCTCCAGTCAGGCGTGGCCGCGTTGCGCGGGATCGGGTTCATAGTCAGTAGCCCTCTCAAAATCGTTCCTGGCTCGCGACGGCGAGAACGATGAGCGAGGTGGTCAGAAGATTGAGGAAGTCGGCGAGGGTGTAGAGCAGCACGATCACGGGCGCGTGCCCGGTCCCGATCACGGCGTCGATGAAATACAGGACCGGCAACGCGGCCCAACCGATGGTCATGATCAGGCGTATCCAGAAGAAGCCCAGCCGCATGACGCGGGAGGACTTGCGGACCGCCTCGCTCATGGCGCCGAAGTAGAGTTCGCCCAGGATGTACAGCCAGAACGCGATCGACAGCAGCACGCCCAGGGTCGGATCGAAGATGCGGGCGTCGCCCAGAAAGCGCGACAGAACCATCAGGATTGCTGCCACCACCGTGCGCCAGAATACCCCGACCGGAACCGGGCCGGCGAGGCGGGCGAGAAAGAATATGCTTGCCACCTGCAGCGGCTGCACCACGAACCAGCTGGCGAAGCGCGGGCCGGCGGACATCTTCTGCGCCACCAGCCAGGTTTCGGACGCACCGAGATAGTGGAAGCCGGAGGCCAGCAGCGCGACGCCCGCAAGGGCAACCGGCGGACGCCAGCGGTCGGATACCCAGGTGAGCCCCAGCAGCGTGAGCACGGCAGCGGCCAGCATGGCGGTGGTCGCCACCTCGTAGGAGGCGCTCACAAGATCGCTGGACTGAAACGTCGTTCCGAACATTGCCGTTTCCTAGACTTTAGCTCATTAAACTTGGGCTCTGATGTGAGGCGCGCGTCCATAGAGCGCCACCATGGGCAGGATGAGCAGGCCAAAGATGAACTGCTGCCATTCGTATTTCAGGCCGATGCCGATCAGGAAGGAGCTCAGCACCTGCAGCACCAGAACGCCGATGACGGTAAATCCGTAGCCGCCGTAACCGCCGGCCAGCGACGTGCCGCCGATGACGACGGCAGCCAGCGTGGTGAACAGGTACGGGTCGCCGACGCCTATGAAGCCGCCGCCGCTCCAGCCCAGCAGTAGCGATCCGGTCAGGGCGGCAAAGAAGCCGCTGATGGTGTAGGCGAGCGTCCAGTATTTGAATTCGGACACGCCGATCAGCTTGGCCGAGCGCCGGTTGCCGCCGAGCGCATAGATATGGCGGCCGTAGGCGGTGTAGCGAAGGCCGACGATGACGAGGATGGCGAGCGCGATCCACAACAGGATGGTCGGGGGCACCGCGAGACCGAAGAACTGGCCGTTCATCGCCGCCAGATTCTGCAGCCACGGCGGCACCGTGCCAAACACGTTGCCACTGAACGCCGACCCGATGCTGGTGAGAATCTGGACGAGGCCCGCCACGGCGAATCCCATGCCGAGTGTCAGAATCAGCGCCTGGCCCTGCAGGCGATAGGACAACACGCCGTTCAGGAAGCCGAGGCCCCCGCCGACGATCAATATTGCAGCGAGCGCGACGCCTGCCGGCACGCCAAGGCTGATGAGATAGAGCAGGCCGATATTGGCCGCGCCGATCAGGAACGGGATCGAGAGGTCTAGCCCGCCGAGCAGCGCCACCAGGGTCTGGCCGATGCAGGCGATGCCGAGAAACGACGCAAACAGCAAGATGGCCTTGATGTTGGAGCCGGAGAGAAAGCCGTCGATGGTGAAGGAGCTGACGACGATCAGTGCGCCGAGCACGATGAGACCGATGAAGGCGCTGCGGCCGTGGGCGAAGGCGCCGCTGACCTTGAAGGCGAACAGCAGGATCGCTTCGAGCACCAGGAAGGCGATCAGATTGGTGATGGTGCGGAAGGTTGGGACGGTCGCGGTCACCAGCAGATAGACGATGAGCAGCACCACCATCGATACGATCAGTGTGCGGTTTCCGGCCCAAACGCCGCGTGCGCCGGATGGCTCGGCCGTGGCGGCCTCTCCGGTCGGATTGGGCGCCACCAGCTCCTGGCGGGATTCGAAAATCACCGTCACGTAGTTGAGCAGCAGGAACAGCACCGCGGCAGAAATGACCGTATAGAGAATGACGAGTTGCGCACTCAGGCCCTGGGCAAAGCCGAGACCGAAGCCGATCGCCGAAACAATCAGCGTCAGCGCGAGGTTGAGCCAGATCAGGGCAATGGATCGCGGGATCAACAGCGAGCGGTTCATCGCCGCACTCCCGCAAGGCTCATATCGCCGGCGACGAACAGCAGCATGAGGATCATCGCCGCGACAAAGACGTAGACGAACACGCCGAGGCGCAGCGATAGGGCCTCGGCCGTCATCGTGCGCAATGTGACGGCGAGCAACGCCAGTGCTGCGGCCACGCCGAACAGTGTTTTCTGTAGGGGCGACAGCAGCAAATGCCCGATCCCGGCGCCGTCGACAGCGGGCAACAAGAGATAGCGCGTCAGGAGGCTAGTATCCGTGCTGTTTGTGGCAAGCGCCACCGCCGCCGGACGGACATCCTCGGCGCTGACCTTCAACATGATGCCGAGCACGATGCAGCCCAGCACCACGAAGGCCGAATAGGGCGTGATGACGTAGAGATAGCGGCCGATGATGGGCACCAAAAGCGTCAACAGCAGCGACAGGATCAGGATCACCCCATACGCCAGCTGCGTGACAAACGCCTGCACCGCGCCGAAATTAAAGGTGGCCAGAACGTAGCCGATCAGGAACAGGTTGATGGCGCCGAGCGCCGCGCCAATGACGCCGCCGCGCCCGCCGGCCAGGCTGACCCCGCCGAGCACCACCGCCGTCACCGCCGTCAGCGACATGGTCGTGCCTTGCGTCGGATCTCCCGATGCGATCAATCCGGTGTAGCAAATGGCGGCCAGGCCGACAAAAATCCCCGCGATGACATGGGCGCCGACGCGCACAATCTCGATGCGCATGCCGCTGGTGAAAGCAGCGCGTTCATCGTATCCCATCATGCGCAAGTTGCCGTAGAACGACGTCAGCGTGAACAACAGCCAGCCTGCCGTCGCGACGACAAGGATCAACAGCACCGGCGAAAAGACCGACGTGCCGAGGCCCCAGGACGACATCCACTCGGGCGCCGTGCCGCCGGGACGCGGCAGAATGACGAGGTTGATGCCGGTCAACGCCAGAAAGCCGCTGAGCGCCACGATGATGGGTTGCACGCGCACCCAGATGATCATCAGGGCAAAGAGCAACTGATAGATGACGCCGATGCCGATGGCGACGATGAACACGGCGATCGGCGAGGTGATCAGCCCAAGCATGTTCAGCTTCACCACCGAGACATTGATGAACGCCAGCAGCGGGCCGACCGCCAGATCGACCGTGCTGCGGCCGGCTATCGCCAGCGCCATCAAGGCGTAGGTCGCCAGGATCAACGGGGCGGCGACGATGATGGCGCTGCCAAAACCGGAGTAGGAGACCAGATGCGGCCCGCGAATCACGGCTGTGCCGAGCAACACCGCGATCAGCAGCATCGGCACCAGCAGGTAGACATTCTCGGATCCGCGCGTCTCGGCCATCAGTCGATGCTTTGCTGCTTATACAATGGCCGGCCGGATTGGC
>JANLQJ010000111.1:0-6659 GCA_031367715.1 Hyphomicrobiaceae bacterium
CTCAGGACGTACGCGGCAAGCCTCTGTTTCAAAGCACTGTTTCCGAATTGCCAACTGCTGCAGGTCCCGATGGTTGGACAGGTCCCGGCCTTCGCCGGGATGACGAAAAATCGGAAACCATTTGAATGAGTCAGAACACTATGGTGCGTTACGGCCCGGTGGGCCCAACGCACCCTACGGACATTTCCGAGCGCGCCCGGCTTCACCGCATTATCGCAACCACGCGCGCGGGCGCTGCTGACGCACCGACGATGTTCAGCGGAAACACCGCCACCTCGAACCCGGTCGCGGGCAGGGCGGCGAGATTGACCAGCTGCTCCATGTGCCAGAACGGGCGGCGCTGACCGGCGCGATGCGCTTCCCAGAACAAAGTACTGTCGCCGCTCGCCTTGGCTTTTGCGATCTGAGCCCGGAACGGCAGATCCCAGCCCCACTGGTCAATGCCCATCACCGTCACGCCACGGTCGAGCAGCCAGTTCGTCGACGCCGCCGTCATGCCGGTGCCGCGCTGCCAATAGTCCTTGTTGCCCCGCAGCTGGTCGCGCCCGGTGCGGATCAGCACGATGGTCTGGGGCGTCAACGCCGCGCCAGTCTTGGCCAGCGCGGCCACCATATCGGCGACCGTGATCGGGTCGTCATCGGCCTTGTGCGTCAGATCGAGCACCACGCCCGGACCAAGGCATTGTTCCAGCGGCATCTAGTCGATGGTGGCAGCAGGCTGGCCGGCCGACAGCGGCCCGTAATGCCATGGTGCATCGATATGGGTTGTCGCGTGCACGCCCATATGGGTGATGAGATCGTCGGCCCAGCCAGAAAAATCGCTCGGGAACAGCCGGAACGGTAGCCCGAGCCATCGCACCAGCCAGCGCGCGGCCCGATGCGGCTTGTGCTTGATGCGTACCCGCATGAAGAACGGATCGTTCGGGTTGTACTGGATCGGCTTGGAGAGATCGATAATGCGCATGGTGGCTCGTGTCGGAACTGGGGTCGGAACTGGGGTCGGAACTGGGGTCAGAACTGGGGTCAGAACTGGGGTCAGACCCCATTTTACCAGGGGTCTGACCCCATGACCACGCTTGAAGAATGGAGTCTGCCCCCGCGCCCGCTATGCTAGGATGCCGCTGGCCCTTAGTCCTGCGGAGCACCACCGCGTTGCGCCTATCCAATGCCACGTTGCCGAACTTGCCGTCATCGATCCGCCGCCCCGCCTACGACCGGGCGAACGTCGCCACCGGCATCGTCCATCTCGGTCTCGGCGCCTTCACGCGCGCGCATCAGGCGGTGTACACAGACGACGTACTGGCGGCCGGCGATCGCCGCTGGGGAATCCACGGCGCTTCCTTGCGCGCGTCCGCCACCCGCGATGCCCTGGCACCGCAGCATGGCCTCTATACCCTGGCCGTGCGCGACGCCGCGGGCGAACGGCTGCGCGTGCTCGGCAGCCTCATCGGACTGTCGGTGGCGCCAGACAATCCGGGCGAGCTGATCTCAGCCATGGCCAATCCGGAGGTGCGGATCGTGTCGCTGACGGTCACCGAAAAGGGCTATTGCCACGATCCCGCGACCACCGAACTGCGCGAGGATCATCCGGACATTCTGCACGATCTCGGCAATCCGTATGCGCCTCGTTCCGCGCCCGGCCTGATCGTGGCGGCGCTGGCGCTGCGGCGGGCGACCGGAGCGGCGCCCTTCACGGTGCTGAGTTGCGACAATCTCCCGGCCAATGGCCGCACGCTGAAACGTGTCCTGATCCGGCTTGCCCAGCTGGCTGATCGTCAGCTGGCGGCTTATCTCGCCGACACGCTGGCTTGTCCCTCGACCATGGTCGATCGCATCGTGCCCGCCACGACCGATCAGGATCGCGCGCGCATCGCGGCCGCGCTCGGTGCCGATGACGCCTGGCCGGTCGTGACAGAGCCATTCTCGCAATGGGTGATCGAGGACAACTTCCCGCTCGACCGGCCCGATTGGTCGGCACACGGCGCTGAGTTCACGCGCGATGTCGCGCCCCATGAGCTGATGAAGCTGCGCCTGCTGAACGGCGCCCATTCCTGCCTCGCCTATCTCGGCTACCTCGCCGGCTGCCAGACTGTGGCCGACGCCATGGCCGAACCGGCGCTGGCAGGGTTCGCTGAACGCCTCATACATGACGAGGTGATACCGGTGCTGACGGTTCCCGCCGGCGCCGATGTCGGGGCTTACCAGCGCGCACTGCTGCAACGTTTTCGCAATCCCGCCCTGAAGCACCGCACCTGGCAGATCGCCATGGACGGCTCGCAAAAACTGCCGCAGCGGCTGCTCGGCACCGTCCGCGACCGTCTGGCGCGCGGCCTGCCGATCCCGCGGCTCGCGCTCGGCATCGCGGCCTGGATGCGCTATGTGACGGGAACGGACGAAGCCGGCCGTCCGATCGATGTGCGCGATCCTCTGGTCGATGAACTGCGGCGGCACGCCGATGCGGCAGGGCCGGTTGCCGAACGGCTGGCGCCGGCATTGCTGGGCATGGAGAGCATTTTCGGCCACGACCTTGCCGCCGATCCGCGCTTCACCGGCCCGGTGATAGAGGCGCTGCGGTCGCTGCTGGACGTCGGCGCGTTAGCGACTTTGCGACGCATCGATGGCTCGGCGTGATCGGACGGTGACCTGTCATACCAGCCAACCTATCGTTTGACTCGTGCTCGCAAGGGGCGCACAGCAGCGCGCCCGTCCAAGAGCTTGCCGCGCAGCTAGACGGGCGCACTGCTGCGCGCCCCTACGCTATGACCTCTGTCACGAACCTTCAATGTGTCAGGTCAAACCATAAGTTGGACGGTATGAGGTCTGGGTCAAGCCTTTGGCGCAACCCAACACCGCTTGCGCCGTCCGTCAGACGTTGGCTCGCGCTGAAGCGCTTGCCCCTACGACCAGCTGATAGCGCAGGTTTGAAGGTGTGGGTGGCTCTGCTCCATGGGTCGTAGGAGCCAGTCGCCCTGGTGCGACACGGCAAGCACCGAGACGGCCCCGGCGCGGCAGGGTTAGGGTGGGGGGTCGAGAGACTCCGCGTCAGCAGTGCGGTGCGGCACGCTCTATCTGGCAAAAAACGCCACGAAATTCTGTACCGGCTGCGGCAGGCTGAGCATCTCGGCATGGCCGGGCAGATCGACGTACATCTGCGTCGACGGGCCGCCGTCGAGATTGATGGCACGATCGCAGCCAAACCCGCCCTTGTCTGGCGAGCCCTGCAGCAGCCTGGCCAGCTCGAACAATGTCAGCGGACTGAGCGCGGCCAGCACAATGATGTCATCGCCGGCCAGGCACACCGCCGAGCGCGCCGCCTTGGGACCGCCGGCCGAACGGATGCCGAGGCCGCCGCCCGGATGCACCAGCATCGGTCCGACCTGCAGCGCCGCCGTGACGCCGCGGATCAGATCGATCTTGGCTGCAAACTCGATCTGCACCCGGTTCTGATCGGCATAGAGCACCCCCGAACAGGCCCGGCACTCGCTGCGCGGCGCCAGCCGCACGCCATCGACCACCAGCAAGCCGGTCGGCTCCAGACTTCTGCCAGTGCCGTATTGGAAATAACCGCCATTGATCAGCAGCAGCGGTTTACTTGCCAAGCCCACCTGATCGGCACCGCTGCCTTGCGGCCCCAACGCCGTTAGCATGCGCATCCGCACCGTTTTTTGCGACAACCGATAGGCGTGCAGCTCGGCAAACTGCGGCTCGGCAACAGTCAAACTCTCGATGCCGGGTGAGACGGTCCGCCAGGCCGCCGCCGTCAGCAACTTTTGCAGCCGCGGCAGGCGGTCGAGGGCATCTCTGGCGGCATCGGCCCTGGCCGGTGGCGCTACCAGGCTGAGCGAAACAAGGAGTGCGGCGGCGGCCAGGCAAGACGTCAAGACGCGCATCCGCGGTCCTTTTTCTCTCGTATTTCGCGCGCGCCAGCCTATTCCGCCGCGGTCCGAACGCCGGTGCCAATCTGGCAGACCACGCCGGTGCCGCCAAGCCCGCAATAACCGCCGGGATTTTTGGCCAGGTACTGCTGGTGGTCCGCCTCGGCATAGTAGAAGGCAGGCGCATCGACGATCTCGGTGGTGATGGCGCCAAGACCATTGGCCTTCAGGGCCCTGCCATAGCCCTCCTTGGCAGCCAGCGCCGCCGCCCGCTGCTCAGGCGAGACGGTATAGATGCCCGAGCGGTACTGCGTGCCCGCATCATTGCCCTGGCGCATGCCCTCGGTCGGGTTGTGGCTCTCAAAGAACACCTGCAGCAGCTGCTGATAGGCAATCTGCTTGGGATCGAACACCACCAGCACGACCTCGTTGTGGCCGGTCATGCCCGAGCACACTTCTTTATAGGTGGCATTGGGGGTGTGACCGCCGGCATAGCCGACCGCTGTCACGAGCACGCCCGGCAACGCCCAGTACTTGCGCTCGGCGCCCCAGAAGCAGCCAAGCCCGAACATGGCCTGCTCGGACCCGACCGGAAACGGCCCCTTCAGGGCGGCGCCGTTGAGATGGTGTCGGCTGGCGGTGGCGATGGCCTCGGGACGACCGGGCAGCGCCTCGCTGGCGGACGGCAGCTGCGATGACTTGCGCGAAAACAGCATGGAGTGTCTCCTCGGGGGTAGCGGCTAGACGACTGCAACCAACACTCAGTTGGCAAAGATATTGGTGCGGCGGCGGCGCAGGCCCAAGCCATAGAGCACGACCCCCAGCACCCCGAACACGGCAAAGGCCGGCGTGCGCAACACCGTCAGCATGCCGGGATCCCACAACATGGGATGCACATGCCGCTCGATGCCCGCCTGCAGCACGTTCAGCGTTCCGGGGCTCAGCGCATACCAGTCCTTGCCGAGCGAGGCAAAAGCCAGCTTGGCGCCGCTCTGATAGGACTGCGTGACGTCGTTGACCAACGCGATGATCGCCACCAGGATCGACCAGCCGCCGATAATTCGCAACAGGAACATGGTGGTCGTGTCTCCTTGGGTCCTTGGGTCCTTGGTCTGTGGTGCGGCCGCGCGATGCCTGCGGACACAACGCCAGCCGGCATTACGTCAGCGCCCGATGTTGGCAGCACGCTGGCAACCATATAGGGCAGCGCGACTGATCCGTCATCGGCACTGGTGCCTCACATTCGCGTGCGCGCGGCGTGTTGGCAAACCTGCGGCGCGTGGGGCAGCACGCCGATGCCAGCCGCGCCCGCGAACCCCCGCTTGCGGCGGGGGCAGTCTTGGGTATAGTGCCGCGCTCTTGCGGAGAGGTGGCCGAGTGGCTGAAGGCGCACGCCTGGAAAGCGTGTAGGCGGGCAACCGTCTCGGGGGTTCGAATCCCCCTCTCTCCGCCAGCAAGGCTTTCCGCATTGGTCCGGGATTGACCGCGGAAGCCCACAAAACCCCGAAAACAAGCCTTCTGAATTAGATTGGACGCCCGAAGTCGGTTCGCGTCGGCCCTTGCCTGTTCGCTCCAATCCGTGTTTCATGGGTGGACCGCTGGGTGGACCGGACCACCGGTCCACCCAGCGGCGGCAGACTGGAAACGGAGGCGCAGATGGTGCGGGCGTTGAACCGCCTGTCGGCTCGGGAAGTGGCAACCCTGAAGAAGTCTGGCCGCCACTTCGATGGCGGCGGATTATGTCTTTTCATCTCCCCGGATCAAAGCCGTCGGCGCTGGACGTTCCAGTTTCGCTGGCAAGGGCGGAAGTGCGAAATGGGCCTCGGCTCGCCCGACACGGTGCCTCTTGCGAAAGCGCGCGAGTTGGCGGCGGCAGCTCGGCTGACCGTTCAGAACGGCAGCAACCCGCTAGAAGAGAAGCGTGCCGCGTCGGACGTCCAACGCCGCAACGTGGAGGAACAAAAACGTTCCCGTTCGAAAGCCCGCACCTTTGGCCAGGTAGCCGACGACTTGATTGAGTCGAAAGGCAGCGGCTGGCGCAACGCCAAACATCGCGCGCAATGGCAGATGACGCTTGAGATCTACGCGGCACCGCTCCGGGCCCTTCCCGTGGCCGAGGTTACTACCGAGCACATTCTCGCTGCATTGCAACCGATTTGGACCAGCAAGCCAGAAACGGCCAGCCGCACACGGGGGCGCATCGAAGCCGTGATCGACGCCGCTCGTGCGCGCGGCCTCATTCCCGCCGACAGCGCCAACCCGGCCCGCTGGAAGGGTCACCTTGCCAACCTCTTGCCACCGCGAGAGCGCCTCTCGCGCGGCCATCATGCAGCGCTGCCCTGGAAAGAACTTCCGGATTTCATGGTCCGATTGCGCGAACGTACCGGGCTATCGGCCCGAGCGCTCGAATGGACAATCCTGACGGCGGCTCGCCTCGGCGAGGCGCTTGGCACACGGTGGGGCGAAATCGACCTTTCGGACGGCGTATGGGAGATTCCCAAGGAACGCATGAAAACCAAGCGAGCGCATCGCGTTCCTCTGTCGCCCGCCGCGATAGCGCTGTTAGCCTCATTGCCTGCTGGCGAGCACGACGATCTGGTTTTCCCCGGCTTCAAATCGGGAAAACCCTTCAGCGACATGGTGATGAAATCCCTGTTCACCCGCATGAACGCCGGCGGCATAACCTCGCACGGCTTTCGCTCCACGTTCCGTGACTGGGCTGGCGAAGCCACCAGACACTCCCGCGAGGTGTGCGAGGCGGCGCTCGCGCATGCAGTTGGCGAT
>JANLQJ010000112.1:0-16565 GCA_031367715.1 Hyphomicrobiaceae bacterium
CTCAGGACGTACGCGGCAAGCCTCTGTTTCAAAGCACTGTTTCCGAATTGCCAACTGCTGCAGGTCCCGATGGTTGGACAGGTCCCGGCCTTCGCCGGGATGACGAAAAATCGGAAACCATTTGAATGAGTCAGAACACTACGCCTTGATCGACGATGAAAACCAATTCCAAGTTCGTAGGATACTGAGCGGTCAAACCTTAGGAGGGCTGGTATGATATCGTTATTTCTTCACCGTGCCAGCCGTCGCAGCATCGGCTGCGGCCGCTGCCGTGCCATCGGTTGCCTTGGCTTCTGCTGGTTTGTCGTCGGCCGGCTTGACCGGAATCGATTCCGAGGTCGTCTTCGGGACCTGTTCAGCCTGACTGTCCCAGAACTGCTGCAGATGTTTTTCCACGATCTGGTCGTAGCGGCCCGACTCTTTCAGTTTGCCCAGCGCGTTGTTGAAATAGTACAGCATGGTGCGGGCGTTGGGATGCGTCTTGGCGACGATCACATGCAGCGTCAGGATCGAGATTGGCTTTTCCACCACCCGGATCTTGGTTGTGAGATCGAGGCGCACCATGGCGGCGCGGCCGGTCAGCTCGTTGATCGGCACCGCATCGACGGTGCCATCGATCAGCAGGCGCAGACACTCCTCGACGGTTGGCGGGCTGAGCAGCGTAACCTTCTTGCCCTTGACCCAGTTGCGGCCGTTGTCGTCGAGATCGAAGGTCCAGTAGCCGGCGGGCCGGCACAGTTTCTTGCCGACCAATTCGTTCTCGTTCTCCATCTTGATCTGCGAATCCGCCTTCAGGAACACCAGCACCTGCTCCTCGAACACCGGGCTCGAGAAGAAGAACTTCTGGCAGCGGAATTTGGCGTTGGTGTCGAGGTCCTCGAAGGCCGCGCAATTGGGCTTGTACCAGGGGAAGCCCATGTCGAAGGCGCGCGTCGACAGCAGCGGATTGAGATGGGCGGACCAGTCGTTGACCCAGGACACCGAATAGTCGAAAGCGCCGCCGGACTCCTTCTTGATCAGCTCCATGGCCGAATTGACGACATCGGTGACCATGCCGCCATTGGGCAGGGAACTATCGGTAAACGGCGCGTAATCGGTCGCCGTCAGGAACTGGATGCGCTTGATCTCGCTCGATAGCACCGGGACCTGCGGCACCGGGTTCGGCGCCTGCGCCTCGACCGTGGCAGCCTCGGGCAGCTTGGGCTGGCTGCCGCCGATGCAGGGGATGCGGATCGCCAGGCCGGGCACCAGCAGCGACTGGCCCGACCCCAGCCGGTCCTGATTGGCATAGAAGATAATGGTCCATTGCGAGGACTTGCCATAGGCCTTGGTGGCAATCTTGGCGAGGCTATCGCCGTCCTGGACGGTGTAGTCCTGGCCGCAGGACTGCGCATTGGCGACCGCCGCCGGCAGCAGCATGAGTGCCGCCGCGACGATGATGCCGGATCTGCGTGATCGGAAAGACCACATGGAACGAAACCTCCCTTTGCCCTGCGTTCGATCGACCGACAGAGGCACCCCGGTCATGCGCGCGCGATCCTCAAACGGTACCTCGCGGTTATCCGCCGTGATTCCCCCACCAAGCGCAGCCACTTGGGATATAAGCGAATGTGACAGTCGCGACCTGACGACACGATTGCCGCCGATCTCCACAAGCCGATGTCACGCATCCTAATCCCGCACTATTGCGGCCAGCTTGCGGCAGCGCGGGAAAAACCGCAGCGATGGTAAACTCCTTGCCCAGCCCGCCATGAAGCCGCCCGGTTCCGCCGTTAGGCCTCGCGGCTCGCATTGCGGGTTTGACAATTACAAGACATGGCCAAGGTTGCGGCCTGACGCGAGCGGTCCAAGGGAGCTCCCGCATGCACATGCGTATCGTCAACAGGTTGGCTCAGTGGACCGGCCTAAGCCTGGTAGCCATAGCAGCCGCGGCGACCATTACGATGGCGCAAACTGCGGTCAAAGCCGTGCGCACCGCCCCGGCCCGTACCGCCTATTACGCCGATACCAATGTCTCGATCATGACCGAAGCGCTGTCCTCGACCGCCGGCAGCGATGAGGACAGTGTCGGAGAACTCGCGCGCGCCTTTGCCAGCGCCGGACTGCCACGCATCCTGCCGGTGCGTGGGTTGGGCCCGATCGCGAATATGCGTGACCTGCTGCACATGCGTGGCATCGACATGGCGGTGGTCGATGCCGATATTCTCGCTTATGCGCGAGCCACCGGTGAGCTGCCGGGCGCTGAAACCCGGTTAAGCGCGGTGGCGAGACTTTACGACAAGACCGTGTTCGTGGTCGCCGCGCCCGACATTGCCTCGCTTAGTGATCTTGCCAATCAGCGCGTGTTGGTGCCCGGGGCCGACAGCGACAGTTTCGTGTCTGCGCGTACCGTGTTCTCGCAACTGTCGATGAAGGTCGAACTTGTAGGAGTGCCGTTGCAGGTTGCGCTGGCTGACATCGCTAGTGGCAAGGCCAAGGCGATTCTATTGACCCTTGAAAAGGATGACGGCACGCTCGCGACCCTGGCGCAAGACAGGGGTCTGCATATTCTGCCGATCCCTGAGAACCAGGCTCTGTCGGCAATCTATGGCCGGCGGTCGCTTGGCGCGGCCGAGGCGCCGGGCCTGGTACCCGAGGCGGGCGTCTCGACCCTTACCGTCTCCAGCCTGCTCGCCACCTTCAATTGGCGCCCGACCCATTTGCGCTATGCCCCGATCCTGCAACTGTTGCAGCAGCTGCCCAAAGTGGTCGATCGCCTGCGCACCACCGATGCAACAGGGTTGTGGCGCGAGTTCGATGGCCGGGCCGATGTGCCAGGCTGGTTACGCTACGAGCCGGCCCGCCCGCTGCTGGCGAGCATCCTGCCGCAAGTTGCTCCGTTGACCGCACCACGCGTCGCGACCGCAGCAATAACCGCGGCCTCCAATGCGCCGGCCGTCCCCACGACGTCCTCGGCTTTGGCGGACCCCTCACTCGCCAATACGGCTACGGCGACAGTGACTGCGACTGCTCCGGCCAAAGTGGCAACTGCCGTGCCTGTGGTCACCCTGCCGGCAATGGCCATCGAGGTCGCCGCCCATCCCCTGGCTGTGCTGGCCGATCCGGACGCCCGCGACGGCGGCTTGATGACGGAACTGGTCATGACAAGTCTGAAAGGCGAACAGGCGCGGCTCAGTTGGTCCGCCGACCCCGACGCAACCGGGCAGGCGCTGCTCGGCAAGGATGTTGCCCGCGTCGGCCTGCCGTTCGCGCGCCCGGACTGCGAGCATCCGGCATCCCTCACATCCGCCGCCACGACACTGTGCGATCGCTTCGCCTTCTCGAAGCCGATTTTTCAGGCCTTGCAGGTGTTTTTCGTCCGTCACGGATCTGACTTCACCTTCGAGCGCGACGATCAAGTGGTCGGCCGGTCGGTCTGCGCCGCCGAGAATGGCGACGTTGCCGTGCTGGATGCCGGCGGTCGAAAATGGCTGCATGACGAGCTGATCACGCTGCTGCGCCGGCCTAAGCTCGCGGCCTGCCTGACCGCGCTGGATAAGGGCGAAGTCGATGCCGTGCTTGCCGATGACCTGGCGGGCCGCGTCGAGATCGAACGCCAGCAGCTTGATGGCAAGATCGAAGTGGTGCGCCGACCGGTCGCCACGCTCGATATGTGCGCCATCGCCGAGAAGGCGAACGCCGGTGCCAACGAGGCGTTGCGTCGCCTGGACCAGGGCATCGCCGCTCTCAAGGCCGACGGCCGCTATGCCAGTATAGTCTTGCGTCGCCTCGGCCAGCAGCAACTGTCGGGCGATCTGCCGCCGGTGCAATAGGTCAACTGGCTTGCCAACGTTTGCGCGCCGTGCTCGGTGACGCCACCTGCAGATCGCCGGGTGGGGCCATGACGAATTATCGCGAGTTGGATCCGCAGCGGATCATCGCCACGCTGGATCAGTTGCGACGCCGGATCGAGGCCCGGTTTCCCGGCTGCGGGCTCGGCAAACTGGCGGCCGAGGTCACGGACACCGCCCGCAGCGCCGCCGCCAAGGCCGGTGCGATTGCCGCGCCGTCGGTGATTTATCGCCTGATGGAAGGCGCCTTGATCCTGATCGGTCTTGCGATCCTGGTGGAGATCGCCCTCAATCTCGACGTCCGGCGCGGCCCTGACAGCGTCTACACAGTGCTGCAAGGTGTCGATTCCGCCTTCAACATCATCGTCCTGATGGGCGCCAGCGTATTGTTCGTGGTCCGCTTTGAGGAGATCGCCAAGCGTACCCGCGCTCTGAAGAACCTGCACGAACTGCGCTCGATCATCCATGTCATCGACATGCACCAGCTGACCAAGGACCCGAGCCTGATCGTCCAGCCCGGCCCAATGACCGAGGCGTCGCCCAAGGACCGGCTGCCGCCGTTCGAGCTGACGCGCTATCTCGATTATTGTTCGGAGATGCTGTCGCTGACAGCCAAGATCGCCGCGCTCTATGCGCAGAGTTCCAAGGACAGCGTGGTAATCGCGACGGTCAATGACTTGGAGCAACTGGCTGGCCATCTTTGCGAAAAAATCTGGCAGAAGATCAGCCTGCTGCAGAGGAATGCGCCGACAGTTGCAGCGCCGGCCCCGTTGCCAGCGCCTGCGCCAGCGCCAACCCAACCGGCGCCACGACCGGCGAGCTGACCCTGGACGCCGGCCTGGCCGCGTGGCATTGCGGTAAGCATGACCAACACGACCCACGATCCGGTAGATTTCACTCAGGCCCTGGTACGCTGCCCCAGCGTGACGCCGCATGAAGGTGGCGCCCTCGGTTATCTCGAAAGCGTGCTCACGCGCGCCGGCTTTCACTGCGACCGCTTGGTGTTTACCTCCCCCGGCACTCCCGACGTCGACAACCTGTTTGCCCGCGTCGGCAGCGGCGATCCGCATCTGTGCTTTGCCGGCCATACCGATGTCGTACCGACCGGTGACGAGGCGCGCTGGACCCATCCACCGTTCGGCGCTGTCATCGCTGACGGCTACCTCTATGGCCGTGGTGTCGTCGACATGAAGGGCAACATCGCCTGCTTCATGGCGGCAGCGCTCGACTTCATTGCCGACCCCGAACGGCTCGGCCAAGGCTCCATCAGCTTTCTGATCACCGGTGATGAGGAGGGCCCCGCCGTCAACGGCACGGTGAAAGTGCTGCAATGGATGACCACCAACGGGCATACACCGACGGCCAGTCTGGTCGGCGAACCGTCCAACCCCGAACGGCTCGGCGATGCCATCAAGATCGGCCGCCGCGGCAGCCTGAATGGGCGCCTGTTGGTACGGGGAAAACAAGGGCATGCAGCCTATCCTCAGGTCGCCAACAATCCGATCCGCGGACTGACAAGGGTTGCGACCGCTTTACAGGCGCTGCAGCTCGATGCGGGCACCGCCACTTTCTCGCCCTCGAACCTCGAGATTGTCGCTATCGAGACCGGCAATCCGGCCTACAATGTCATCCCGGCATCCGCCGAGGCGCGCCTCAACGTGCGCTACAATGATCTCCACACGTCGGCCAGCCTGGAGGCGTTGATACGGCACGAGGCGCAGGCGGCGCTCGCCGGCTCGGGCCTGGAGCTGGAGGCCAGCTTCAACGGCAATGCCGATGCGTTCGTGACCAAACCCGGCCCGCTGGTCGACACCATGGTCGCGGCGGTGCATGCCGAGACCGGCCGCAAGCCCGAGTTGTCCACCTCGGGCGGCACCTCGGACGCGCGCTTCATCAAGGATTATTGCCACGTTATCGAGTTTGGCCTGGTCAACAAGTCTATCCACGCCATCGACGAGCGCGTGCCGGTGGCCGATCTGCTGACGCTGACGCGCATCTACCGGGCGTTTCTCGATCGCTTTTTCCGGGCTGACGACTTCTCTGTGGCTTAGGAATCACAGGCGCCCGCAAAAACGAAGCTGTTTACGGGAATTCAACCACGCCGCGCGCCAACCCATGATTAGCTGCCGCCTGGACGCTAGAGTGGGGTAGGCATGATCGGACGTCATTTCACGCAGCTCATTGCGGTCGCCTTCGGGGCGATGATCGCATGTGCGCCGGCAGCACGGGCTGACGACGCGAATGGATCAGGCGGCCTGATCTCCGAGATCAAGCTGGGCGCTCTACTCCATGACGTGCCCGGCCTGTGGAGCCATTTCCAGCTGGAACGCACGGCCATCGACGCCAATCTCGAGGTGCTGTTCCACCCGGTCGGCTCGGTGATCGGCGGCGAGCTGCGCCCCGCCGTCGGCGTTACGCTCAATCCAAATGGCGAGACCAGCAAGGCTTACGTCGACCTGCGCTGGCAAGCCGCGATTGGCCGCAGTTGGTATGTGGCGCTCGGCATGGGCGCCGCCTACCACAATGGCGAACTCGACCTGGTGCCCGGCCGCAAGGCGCTCGGCTCGCACTTTCTATTTCATCCCTCGCTCGAGATCGGCCTCAATCTCAACGAGCACAACAACGTCTCGCTGTTCTTCGACCACATGTCGAATTGGAATACCCAGAGGTACAACGAGGGCATGGATACGCTGGGGCTGCGGTACGGCTACCGGTTTTAGCGCGAGCCGCTGGACGTCATGGCGACGTGGCCACTTCCCTTGTCGGGCCGGACCGACTAATGACCGACCCATGAGCAGCATCGTCGATCCGAAACGTCTCCTGCAGCGCAACGTCGAATGGGCGCGCCAGCGCATTGCCAGCGACCCCGATTATTTCTCGCGCCTGGTGGCCCAGCAGGCGCCGGCCTATCTTTGGATCGGCTGCTCGGATAGCCGCGTGCCGGCCAATGTCATCACCGGGCTCGATCCGGGCGAAGTGTTCGTACACCGCAACGTCGCCAATATGATCTACGCCGCCGATATGAATTGCATGTCGGTGGTGCAGTTCGCGGTCGAGACACTGAAGGTGCGCCATATCATCGTGTGCGGTCACTATGGTTGTGGCGGCGTGATAGCCGCTATCGATACCACGCAATACGGATTGATCGATCACTGGCTGGAGCCGATCCGCGACCTCGAGCGGGCCAACAAAGAGTATCTGGGTACCCTGCCAGTGCACACCGACGTGGTCGACCGGCTATGCGAGATCAATGTGCAGCAGCAGGTCTCAAACCTCGCCAATTCGCCGATCCTGAAGCGGGTCTGGGACGCCGGGCAAAGCGTCTCGATCCATGGCTGGATTTATTCGGTCGCCGACGGCCTGCTGCGCGACCTCGATTGCGGTCAGTCGACCACGACGTGATGTCCCTAGTGGGTACTAGCGGCTAGACGGCACCAGAGATGATCACCTTTGCCATTTCGCGTAGCTGCTCGGCCTCGATCGTAAAGCCGCTGGCGATCCACTGGTCTTCAATCCGCTTCAGAAGTTGACCTACCTCGGGGCCCGGCACTAAGCCAAGCGCCAGCAGATCGCGGCCGGCCAGTGGGAAGCGCAGCACTGGCGCGCGAGCCGGCAGCGCGTGCAATGCCAGCCAGCACTCGTGGTCAGGCGGTTCGCCGCTTTGCGCCCAGGCCAGTCGGATGCGCCGCTGATAGTTGTCCGCCCCGAGCCGGTACAACGCGCGTCGCGCCTCCTGGTCCGAGGTCGCGATGCCAAGCTCCGGCTCGCGCACGGCAGTGAGCCGCAACACCGCCTGCTGAGTCTTTGACAGTCGCAATCGTTCGGCGATGCGGCCGGCATCCTCGGCGACGTGCATGGCCAACGCCGCCAAGCGAAGCGCGGCATCGGCCGGTGTTTGCAACGCGCCCTCGATTGATACCAGGCGGGCGAACCGCATCGGGCGCGGCGCCACCGCCAGCACATCGACCAGCAGGCCAAGGCCGAACATCGCCTCGATGGTCTCGGTGCTGCGATCGGCCACCAACAGCCGCAGCATCTCGGCACCGACCCGTTCTCCCGAGAGTTGCCCGAGCCCCGCCCGCAGGCGAACGCAGGCCAACGTGCCGTCGCGGTCGAGGTCACCAACGCCGTAAGTGGCGTGAAAGCGGAAGAAGCGCAGGATGCGCAGATAGTCTTCGCGGATGCGCGCGCTGGCATCGCCGATGAACCGCACGCGGCGCGCGACCAGATCGCCATAGCCGCCGAGCGGATCGTGCACCTTGCCGCGCGCATCGCAATAGAGCGCATTCAATGTGAAATCGCGCCGCGCGGCGTCCTCGGTCCAATCGAGCGTGAACGCCACGACGGCGCGGCGGCCATCGGTCGCCACATCGCGGCGCAAGGTTGTGACTTCGAACGGCAGGTGGTTGGCGATGACCGTGATAGTGCCATGTTCAATGCCGGTCGGGACTATGGCCATCCCGGCAGCCTTGGCGATGCGCTGCACGTCGGCCGGCACCGCTGTGGTGGCGATATCGACATCGGTGACAGGTACCCCCAACAGCCCATTGCGCACGCAGCCGCCGACCACGCGGGCGCTGAATCCCGCAGTCTCGATAGCGCCAAGGACGCGTTGCGCCTCGGGTTTTTCCAGCCACGCTGCACCCGCAAGGCTTGGAAGTGGTTGCGTCATGACTCTGTCAGCTTCTGGTAGAGATCGCGGATCATGCCCGCCGTTGCGCCCCAGATGAAGCGGTCCCCAAAGGGCATGGCATAGAAGTGCCGCAACTTGCCGCGCCATTCGCGCGATTGACGTTGATGATTGGCCGGATCGAGCAGGAAGGCGAGCGGCACTTCGAAGGCATCGGCAACCTCGCGATGATTGATCGAGAGTGCGAAACCATCACTCACCAGGGCCACCACCGGCGCCACCGCAAAGCCCGTTCCGGTCTGATAGAGGTCAAGAAAGCCGAGCGGCTCGACATAGCGGCGGGCAAGGCCGATCTCCTCTTCCGCCTCACGCAACGCCGCTGCCAAAGGGCCCGCATCGTCCGGGTCGACCTTGCCGCCCGGAAAGGCAATCTGGCCGGCATGCGAGGCGAGATCTGCGGTGCGCTGTGTTAACAGCATGGTCAAGCCGCGCGGCCGCATGACGATCGGCACAAGCACGGCGGCGGCGACCGGATCGCGGTCACCGCGCATCTCGTCTGCGGTATCGGGATTGAGGTCGGCATCGCCGCGGGTGGCAAACGCTGGCGCGGCGGAATGCAGGCGCAGCGGTGCCAAACGTCGCAATGTGCTCGCATTGAGGAGAATGGAAGTCATGCCGGAGGCGCCAGATCGTGCAGCGCGGAGGCTGGCGCCATGGCAAAGAAGCTGCCGCCGCTCCAGACGCCGAACTGGTCCTGCTCGATGCCGGCGAGCGCGACCAGGTCATAATAGAGTGCGCGCGTGAACAGCGCCTCCAGCCGGCCGCGCACCAGCAGATAGGGCTTGGGGCCGCCGGTGCGCGGATCGGCGCCAAAGCGCAACGGGTGCCCGGGGCCGCAGCTTACCCAGTCGTCGGTGTTGGTGCGCAAGTGCAGGCTTTGCGCCTGTCCGCTGCCCTCGACCGTCATCTCGACCGCCATGAACGGCGCGTCCTCGACGGTGACGAGCACTTTTTCGACTGGTGTGACCAGATAGGTCCGCCCGTCCTCGTCCTTGCGCAGCACCGAGGCGAACAGTTTTACCAATGGTTTGCGGCCAATCGGGCTGTTGGCATAGAACCAAGTGCCATCGCCCGCGATGCGCATGCCGATATCGCCGCAATAGTGCGGATTCCAGAGGTGGACGGGAGGATGCGAGGCGGTGGCCGTCGCGTCTTTGAGCACGCGCTCAAGCCCTTGCAGGGCCGCGCCGGGGTCCACGGTTACGGTCGTCTTTCCATTGGTTTTCACAGCCGTCGCACCATCCACAGGTGTCATACTCGGGCTCGTCCGGAGGACCCATTCATCAACTTGCACACATCAACGTGCCCATTGCCAGGGGTTGCATACTCGTCGGCCGGCAGCAACTCCGGTTTCCAATTTGGGCTCCGTCAATGGCTCACGATGGGTCCTCGCGACAAGCCCAAGGATGGCGCGAGAGCGCCTTGCACGCCCAGTAACCGGCCAGCAGAAATCGCCAAGCCTTACAAACTTGTCATGTTGCGAACCCAATCCCTCTGTCTATATTCGTCCCCATGACAGCGATCAATCAAACCGACGAGAACATCGTTGCCCGCGTCGAAGCGGCCGGCGATACCATGCGACGCGCCAAGGCGGCAGCGGCGGCAATTCTGTTTGGCCAGGACAAGGTCATCGAGCAGACCCTGGTGACGCTTCTTGCTGGTGGCCACGCCCTCTTGATCGGCGTGCCGGGCCTGGGCAAGACACGGCTGGTCGACGCGCTGGGCGCCATTATCGGCGCCGACTGCAAGCGCATCCAGTTCACGCCTGACCTGATGCCATCTGACATTGTCGGTTCCGAGGTGCTGGAAGAGAGCCCAGGCGGCGGGCGCTCGTTCCGCTTCGTCAAGGGGCCGATCTTTGCCCAGCTGCTTATGGCAGACGAGATCAACCGCGCCAGCCCGAAGACGCAATCTGCGCTGCTGCAGGCCATGCAGGAGCACCATGTCACGGTGGCCGGCGTGCGCTACGATGTGCCCGCGCCGTTCCATGTGCTGGCGACGCAGAACCCGCTGGAGCAGGAGGGCACCTATCCGCTGCCCGAAGCCCAGCTTGATCGCTTTTTGCTGCAGGTCGATGTCGGTTATCCCGACCAGCTGGCCGAGCGGCGCATGCTGTACGCGACCACCGGCGGCGAGGAAGCCAAGCCGCAGGCTGTGCTCGGGCCAGCCGACCTGATGCAATTCCAGCGCCTGGTGCGACAGATCCCGATCGGCGAAAAGGTGGTCGAGGCAATTCTTAAGCTGGTTCGTTCCGCGCGGCCTGGCGAGGGTTCGGCCAAGGATGTCGACACGCTGGTGGCCTGGGGCCCCGGCCCACGCGCTAGCCAGGCGCTCAGTCTGGCCGTGCGCGCCCGTGCTTTGCTCGAAGGTCGCCTGGCGCCATCGCTCGATGACGTCGCCGCGCTCGCCGAGCCGGCGCTCAAGCACCGCATGGCGCTCTCCTACGCCGCCCGCGCCGAGGGGGTGACGCTGCCCGACCTGATCGCCCGCCTGTCAGCAAAACTGGGGTGACCTAAGCAGTGGCCAATCTGCAATCCGCGTCAACGTCGGACGCCCGTTCGTTGCGCGGCCTGACGGCCAAGGCGCAAGGCCTTGCCGCGCGCCTGCCGGCCTTGCGGCTGGAGGGCAAGCGGATCGCCCATACGGTGGCGTTCGGCGTGCATGGCCGGCGGCGGGCGGGGCCGGGCGACAGCTTCTGGCAATTCCGGCAGTTTGAGACCAGCGACAATCGCAGTCTGATCGATTGGCGGCGCTCGGCCAATTCCAGCCGGTTGTTCGTGCGGCAAAAGGAATGGGAGGCGGCGCACACAGTGTGGCTGTGGGCCGACCTTTCGCCGTCGATGGATTTCACCAGCCATCTGGCCAGCACCAGCAAGCAGGACCGCGCCTTGGTGCTGCTGTTTGCGGTTGCCGAACTGCTGGTGCAGGGGGGCGAGCGCGTCGGCTTGATCGGCCTGATGCCGCCGTCCGCGAACCGCAATACCACCGAGCGCATGGCCGAAGCGCTGATCGCCGACGCGCGGCATTCCAAACAGACCGCGCATCGGCTGGCCGGGGCAAAGCTGTCGCGGCAAGCCGACTGTATCTTGATCGGCGATTTTCTCGATCCACCGGACGAGATGGCGCCGCAGTTCGATCTGTTGGCAGTTCAGGGCGTGCGCGGGCATCTGGTCCAGGTGCTGGATCCGGCCGAAGAAACGCTGGCCTATTCCGGTCGCATCGAGTTCAGCGATCCTGAGGGTGGCGGCAAATGGCTCGCGGCCCGCGCCGAAAAGCTGCGCGAGCGCTATCAGGGGCGGCTTGCCGAACATCGCGCCGCGCTTGATGGCGTGCTCGGCCGCCTGCACTGGAGCCGGCTGCTGCATCATACCGACCGGCCGGCGGGTGAGGCGCTGCTGGCGCTGCATGCGCGGCTCTCGGGCGAGGCAGCGCGATGACGCTCACCTTTCTCGCGCCCTGGCTGCTGCTCGCGCTTGCGGCTTTGCCCGCGATCTGGTGGCTGATGCGCAATCTGCCGCCGCAGCCGCAGCGCATCTCGTTTCCGGCCACCCGCATCTTGAAAGGCATCGCCAACCAGGAAGAGACACCCGATCACACGCCCTGGTGGCTGATGCTGTTGCGCATGCTGGCGGCCGGGCTGCTGATCTTCGCCTTTGCCGAGCCGATCCTCGATCAGCCCAGGGCCGAGGTAACGGCGCGCGGCCCGCTGGTGCTGGTGATCGACAATGGTTGGGCGGCAGCGGCCCATTGGGACCAGCGGCTTGGCCAGGCGACTCGGCTGATCGCCGAAGCCGAACGCACCGGTCTGCCGGTGCTGCTAGCCCCCACCGCGCGCGATACCCGCGCCGCTGCGCCGCAACTTAGGACGGCACACGACGCGCAGTCGGCGCTGGCCGCTTTGCAGCCGATGCCGATCGATCCCAAGCGGCTGGAGGCAATGGCGGGCATCGAAAAGGCACTGGCCGACGCCGCGACACCGAACATTTTCTGGCTGGCCGATGGCCTGGCCGGGGCCGACGATGCGGCCTTTGCCGTCAAACTGAAGAGCCTTGCCGGGGTCGGCGGGGCAGTCACCGTGATTGCGCCCGAGGGCAGCGGCGAAGCGCTGGCGCTGGGCAGCCAGCTTGGCGCGGGTGGGGCACTGGAATTCCGTGTGCTGCGCGCTGGCGGCGCGGCGCGAGCGGTCACGGTCGAAGCGCTGTCGGCGGCCAATCAGCCGCTCAGCGAAGCCCAGCTCAGCTTGCCTGCCGGTGCTGGCAGCAGCACGCAGCGGCTGGAAATCCCGCTCGAATTGCGCAATCAGATCGCGCGCCTGGCCATCCGCGGCGAGCGCTCGGCGGGGGCGGTGCAACTGCTCGATTCCGGCTCGCGCTGGAACCGCATCGGTCTGGTCACCGGCGCCTCGCGCGAATCCGCGCAGCCACTGCTCGGTCAACTCTATTACGTCGAGCGCGCGCTGAAACCGTTCGCCGAGCTGACCACCGCCGACGACAATGACAGTGCGTCCGCGATCGCCAAGCTGGCCGCTGGCAATGTCTCGGTGCTGGTGTTGGCCGATGTCGGCAAGGTGGTCGGATCGGCCCGCGAAGCCATCGGCAAATTTCTCGGCCGTGGCGGCATCGTCGTGCGTTTCGCTGGACCGCGGCTGGAGGAGGGTGGCGACGACCTGCTGCCGGTGGATCTGCGCGCCGGCGGCAGATCGCTCGGCGGTGCTCTCTCGTGGAGCACGCCGCAGCCGCTGGCCGAGTTTGAGAACGACAGTCCGTTTTTCGGGTTGAAGATTTCGCAAGACGTGCGCATCTCGCGCCAGGTGCTGGCCGATCCGGCGCTGCTGGCCAACCGGACCCGCATCTGGGCGCGGCTGGCTGATGGCACACCGCTGGTGACGGCGCAGAAATCGGACAAGGGCTGGATTGTGCTGTTTCACGTCACTGCCAATTCCGACTGGTCCAATCTGCCGCTGTCGGGCCTGTTCGTGGACATGCTGCGCCGCATCACGCGCCTGACCGGGCTGGCCGAGCTGGAACGCGGCGACCGGCAGTCGGTGGCGCGTGGCGTGGGCGTCGCGGCGTTGCCGGCAACTTTGACGCTGGATGGCTTTGGTGCGCTTGGTCCGCCGCCGGCCTTGAGCGAGCCGCTGCCGGACACCGCCGCCGCCACGTTCGTACCCGATGCGGCTCATCCGCCGGGCCTCTATGGTGCCGAAGGCACGGTGCGGGCGCTCAACATCGTCAACGCCACGACCGAGCTGAGGCCGCTGACCAACTTGCCGCAAGGTGTCAACTTAGCGTCCTACCAGGCCGAAGTGGCGCGGCCGTTGCGGCCGATTGCCTTGGCGCTGGCGCTGGCCTTGCTGCTCGCCGACATGTTCGCCGTGTTCGCATTGCAGTCGGCTGGTTGGCGCTGGCCGAATGCCGGTCGAAGCGCTGCCACCATCATCGCCATCTTGTTTGGCGCCGCTCTCCTGCTGCCAGCGCACCCCGCCCGCGCCGAGACCAGCCCGGCGGACGTCTTTGCCCTGAAAGCCGCATCGGCAACTCGCCTTGCCTATGTCACCACCGGCAATCGCGAAATCGACGAAACCAGTCGCCGTGGCTTGATCAGTCTCGGCGCCATTCTGCAGCAGCGCACTGCGGTAGAGCCAGGCGAACCGATCGGTGTCGATATCGAGAACGACGAGCTGGCCTTTTTCCAGGTGGTCTATTGGCCCATTGCCAAGGACGCCAAGGAGCTGAGTGAGACCTCTCGGGCGCGCGTCAATGCCTTCATGAAGGGCGGCGGCATGGTTGTGTTCGACACCTTGGACGAGGGCGACCGGCTGCCCGGCCTGGACGCGCGGCCCGGCAATGAGGCGTTCCAGCGGCTGGCTGCAAAGCTCGACATCCCGCGACTGGAGCCGGTGCCTTCCGGCCATGTGCTGACCAAGTCATTCTATCTGCTGCGCAGTTTCCCCGGCCGCTATGACAGCGCCAGCATGTGGGTCGAAGCCGGCGGCGGTGGCGATGCGGCCGCCGATGCCGCCGTTGCGCCCGAGGCGCGCCAATCCGATGGCGTCAGCGCCGTCATTGTCACCGGCAACGACCTCGCCGGCGCCTGGGCCGCCGATGACAATGGCCAAGGGCTGAATGCGGTCGTTCCCGGCGGCGAAGAGCAGCGCGAGTTTGCCTACCGGGTCGGCGTCAATATCGTGATGTACGCGCTCACCGGCAACTACAAGGCCGACCAGGTTCATGTGCCGGCGATCTTGGAGCGGTTGGGACAGTAGTTACTTCTCCTCTCCGTCGCCTTTGGCGAGGGAGAGGAAGAGCGGTCTGCCTATGTTATGAAGGGGCCCCATGGGCTGGTCGATTGAATTTGCTCCGTTGATCGCCTGGCAGCTGCTGACCGCCGGTGGTGTCGTCGCGTTGCTGCTGGCAGGCTTGCTGGCTTGGCGGCGCAGCCGTGGCCTGGCTTTGCGGGTGCTCTCGATTGCTGCCGTGCTCGGCGCGCTTGCCAATCCAACCATTCGGCAGGAGCAGCGTCAGGGCCTTGCCAATATCGCGCTGGTCGTTACGGATCGCAGCCAGAGCCAGGCCATCGCCGGCCGGCCGGAGCGGACGGCGGCGGTGGTTTCGGCGCTGGATGCACAGCTGGCCCGCATTCCCAATCTCGACGTGCGCCACATTACGGCCGGCGATGCCAAGGGCGGCGGCGATCACGGCACCGAGCTGTTCGGCGATCTCGTGCGCGCCCTCACCGATGTACCCGCGGACCGGCTGGCCGGCGTCATCATGGTCACCGACGGACAAGTCGAGGACGTGCCGAAATCGGCGGCAGCGCTCGGCTTCGATGCGCCCGTGCACGCCATTCTCACCGGCGCCGAAGGCGAGTTCGACCGCCGCATTGAAGTACTGAAGGCGCCGCGCTATGGCCTGGTCGGCAGCGAGGCGACGGCCGAGATCACCGTGCGATCAAGCGGCAGCGGCGAGCTGGCTGGCGCGCCCGCGCATCTCACCATCAAGCGCGAGAACCAGCCCGATCTCGATATCGTCGCCGCCATCGGCGAGACGGTGCGTGTGCCGATGACCTTCCCGCATGCCGGCACCAACATCTCCGAGGTGGCGCTGGCACCGGTGCCTGGCGAACTCAGCGAAGCCAATAACCGCGCCGTGCTTCCGGCCGAGGGTGTGCGGCAGAACCTGAAGGTGCTGCTGGTCTCGGGCGAGCCGCATCCCGGCGAGCGCACCTGGCGCAATCTGCTGAAATCCGATGCCTCGGTCGACCTGATCCATTTCACCATTCTGCGCCCGCCGCAAAAACTTGACGGCACGCCCATCAACGAATTGTCGCTGATCACCTTCCCGACCCGCGAATTGTTCTCCGAGAAGATCGACGAATTCGATTTGATCATCTTCGATCGCTATGCCAGCCATGGCATCCTGCCCTCGATCTACATCGACAACATCGCGCGCTATGTCGAAAACAAGGGCGGCGCGGTGCTGGTGTCGGCGGGCGAAGACTATGCAACGCAGGCGTCCCTCTTTTATACGCCGCTGGCCGAAGTGTTGCCCGCCGAGCCGACCGGCGCCGTTACCGAGGCGCCGTTCAAACCGGCACTGACCACGCTGGGGCAAAAGCATCCCGTCACAGCAGCCCTGCCAGGCTGGAAGATCGGCGGTGGCAGTTGGGGCCGCTGGTTCCGCACCGTCGATGTCACCAATACCTCCGGCAGCACTGTGATGAGCGGGGCCGACGGCAAGCCGCTGCTCATTCTCGACAAGCGCGGCAAGGGCAGGGTGGCACTGATGTTGTCGGATCAGGCTTGGTTGTGGGCGCGCGGCTATGAAGGCGGTGGCCCGTATGAGCCGCTGCTGCGCCGTCTCGCGCACTGGCTGATGAAAGAGCCGGACCTGGAGGAGGAAGCCCTGCGCGCCACTGTGCATGGCCGCGAGATCACCATTGAGCGCCAGAGCGTCAAGGGTGACGCGCCAGCGGTGACAGTGACCGCGCCGTCGGGCGCGAGCGAGACGGTGACGCTGGAGGCGGCTGAGCCGGGCCTCGCGCGC
>JANLQJ010000124.1:0-6033 GCA_031367715.1 Hyphomicrobiaceae bacterium
CGCAGTTTGACTTTGTCGGGCTTGCCGTCGGCGGTGGTCTGGACGGCGGCGACAAACGGCTTTTTGGCGGGCGCGCCGCGCCCTCGCTTGCCGCCGGAGCGCTCACCACCAAGGTAGGCTGCGCATCGTCCATCTCGACGCGGCCGGTCAGGCGCTTGTCCGGATGGTCGTCGCGCTCCAGCATGACCTGCGCCAGCTTGCTTTTCATGGCCCAGGCGATGCGCTGGCGCACGCCCAGCCGGCGGCCCAGTTCGCACGGCCCGGAGGGCCAAAGCCGGCACAAGCCGGCTCGTGCGCATCCGGCGCGGGCGACGATATCCCCTGCTTTGATTGCGTCATGTGGTACATGGCCCGGAACCAGACCGTCAGCTCGAGCTTGGTGGCGGCGAAGATGGTGCCGGCCGTGAGCGAGGTCTGCAATTTGCAGGCGTTGCACTGGTAGAGAATGCGCTTGGTGAGCACGCAATGGGCGCGCCCCTGGCAGGCCGGGCAGACGAAGCCGTCGGGCCAGCGCAGCTTGAAAATGACCGCGCGGCATAGCTCCTCGGCGCCGTAGAGTTTCTGGAATTCAGCCTCCGACAGGCCTTTCTGGAATTGCACCTTGTCGCGCGCCATCAGCCATCTCCCTCAGATCACTGGAGAAAGTCAGTGATTCGTGTGGCGTAAATGCAACTTACCTTGGTGGGTAAGCAGGTTTTGGTTTGCGCGGCGTCAAAGGCGCTTGCGCAATGAGTGCTTGGGCAATGGCGCCGGGGTGCGGACGCGACCCGTCCGGTTCAGGAAATTCACGATTTCCGCCACCGGTCGAAAGAAGTCCGGAGGGATCACGGCGTCCACCCGGGCTGCATCGTGGAGTGCCCGGGCAAGCGGCATGTTCTCGACCACGGGTATGGAATTTGCTTCGGCGATCTCGCGTATGCGAAGCGCAACCAGATCCTGTCCCTTGGCCAGTACCATCGGCGCTTCGCCTTCGCCGCGTACGTATCGCAAGGCGACGGCATAGTGCGTAGGGTTGGCGACGATAAAGGATGCGCGCGGTACGGCGGCCATCATGCGGGAGCGCGCCCGCTGTCGCGCCATTGCGCGCAACCGTCCTTTCACCAGCGGATCACCTTGGCTCTCGCGGGACTCGTCCTTGATGTCCTGTCGCGACATGCGGAGGCGTTCCAACCACTGACGGCGGGTCCATAGGATGTCGAGACCGGCGAGCAGCGCCACGCTGGCCGCAATACTGGTGAGCAGGGGAATGACCACGCTGCGCAATGACCTCAGCATCTGCCCCGGCTCAATCGCCATTGGATCCAACGCGTTGGTCAGTTGACGGCGGACGACCAAGGTCGCGACCGTGCCGATGATAAGCAGTTTGGCGAACGATTTGGCGAAGGCCATCAAGCCGCCAGTTCCGAACAGGCGTTTGAAACCCTCCCAGATGGAAATTCGCGAAGCATCCGGTGCGAGCCGGGACGGTGTCAGGGTGACAGGCCACTGCAGGACGCCGCCGGCTAGGCCGCATAACATCAAAGTAACAAGGGTTGGACCCAAGACGGCTGCGAGGCTCCAAAGGAGCGCCCACTGCAGGGCAAGAGCGTCGGCGCCGCGCGCCAGTCTGATATCGCCGGCGTGGTCGAACAGGCGCGCCAGGATGTCGGTGGATAACTGCACTGCCGGTTCGGCCGTGTACGCGATGGCGACGGTCATGCCGATCAAGGCGAATGCTACCGGCAGCTCGCGCGAGACCGGAAGATTGCCTTCGGCGCGCGCGTCGGCGAGGCGCTTGTCGGTTGCATCCTCGGTCTTGTCGTCGCGCTCCTCGCTCATGGCCGCTGCCGTCAGGCCTCGCCGGTGCTCGAAGGTAGCGCAATCTCGCCGCGCGAAGCCATGTCGAGCGCGAGGTCGGCGATGCTACGTTTGGCGATCTTGATGTCTGTTGCAGGCGCTGCGGCGCGGCTTGTCAGTTCCGCCTCGATCATACGCCGTCCGCGGGCCGTCAGCGAGGACAGGATGAGGTCACGCAAGGCGACATCGCACCCCTGCAACGCAACGACCATCTGCTCGGTTGAAACCTTGTCCAACAGTGTCGCCCGCGACTTGGCGTTCAATCTGCCGATATCCTGGAAGGTGAACAGCAGATCGCGGATAGCCGTCGCCGATTCAGGATGTGCCGTTTCGAGATCGGTCACGAACTCAGCGACTTGCTGTTCGTCGAGGCGGTTGACGATGCTGGCGATGCGCAGCTGTCGCTCTTTGCCAGAGGTGCGTTGCTCGACTTTCGCCAAGGCGTCACGCACCGCGGACTCAAGGAGTCCCCGGCAGTGATCGGACATCGGCTTTAACGTCAGCAAGCCTCTCAATAGACCCAGTCGCATGCCTGCGGGCATGTTTTCCAGGGCCGCCGCAGCTGCGGCCGATGATAGAAGCGATAGCACAGCCGTGGACACCGGAGCAGCCTCAGCCGACATCAGGCCGATGAGGTCGTCGCGGCTCAAAGCCTCCAGCAGTTCCTTGGCAGAGGGAGTGCCTGGCGCGCCTGCAGCTGGTGCGCCGTCAACGGCTGGCTTCGGGCTAAGGGAACCCTGGATAAGCTTGGCGATGCCCTCAGCCGCAGACTGCAAGCCGACGGTCGAGGACATCGTGCCGGCGAACTCATCAATAATCGCGGCCAAATCTTGTGACGATATCGAGCCGAGGCTGCCGGCAAGTTCATCGAGACGGCGCAACTCGTCCGGGGCCAATCTGGCCAACAGCCGCGCTGCCAAAGGCTCTCCGGCAGCGCATAAAACGATTGCGGCCTTGGCGCCGCGTGGCGCCGGCAAGCTGGCCAGCGCCATCGTCATTCCGCCGCATCCGCGGGTGCGACTGTCGTCGCCCGCTCGGCAGCGATGATTTCTGTGATCTTCAAGCAAAAGCGCATGTCGTCCTCCTGGACGACCAACTCGCCGCGCGCGAGGCTCTTGCCGTTGACCTGTAGTTCAACGGGGTCACCGATGCGCTGATTCAGGCGGATAACTGCGGATTTTTCCAACCCCATCAGTTGCGCAATTGTCAGGCTCGAGGAACCCAGCACGATCTTCACTGTAACAGGAAGATTGAGCACCGCACCCAATCCTTCAGCACTGTGACTATTGGAATCTCGCGCTGCGTTCATCATTATTGGTCCTGTCGTGGAAAAAATCTTTCTGCGTCAGACGGCTTTGCCGGCGTAATCATCTCGAAATCCGCGCTCGACACACAGGGACAAGGCGCCATCCGTCTGCCCCAGCCTGGCAAGGCAGATAAGCGCGCCGCGATGTTCAACGCGAACCAGCGCCTCCAGCCCTGCGTCCAAGCCGATCAGATCGCCCGGCCGCAGACGGATGATGCGCGCCAGCGATAAGGTCGGCCCGTCGAGGACGGCTTCGACCGTGATATCCGCGGCCTTGACCCGGTCGTGCATGCGTTTTTGCCAAATAGTATCGGGCATCGCCCGGGCGGCCTGCTGGGCCGCAATCTGTGTACCGTCGAACCTTGCCGCGGCTGCACGCGCCACCGCGAAATACAAGGCGCCGGCGTCCTCCCCCTCGGATAAGGCAAGCCGGACCGGCCGCGCCAGATCACCCAACTCCAAGCCTTCGACGTCGTCGGTCGGCCCCACGAAATGAAACTCTTCCTGAAGGGGTGCGCCGAGCGACTGACAGACCGCGCGGGTTAGCGCCTCGAGGATCGCGGATGCCATTGATCGTGTGATCTTGCCGACTAGTGGCGACTGGTTGCCAACAGGACCCGGCGTCTCGCCGCCAAAAAGCAGCTCGATGATCGTTTCCAATGCTGGACCATCCATGGCCACGAACAGCCGCTCGGCGCCATCGGCATTCTCGGCGCTCGCCACCACGCCATTGGCCGCTACGGCGGAAAGGATGCTGTCCAACCCGCTCTCCGGCAGCGTTGCCGGCAGCGTGTGGACTTCTCCCGACCATTCGCCCAATTGCAACGCGAACTGATCTGCCACGAGAGCCGCGAGCGCCGTGAGCCCTTTACTTGCGGTCTCCTTGTTCGGACTGCGCGAAGCGGCGAATAGATCCGGCCTCAACACACTGAATTGCAACGCAACCCTCATCATGCCGCCGCCTTGGATGCGCCCGACGCCGATCCGCCCATAACTGTTTCGGTCTCCACCTCGTCGATCGTCGGCCGATGTTTCGACGAGATCGTCTTGCGGCCATGTTCAATGGCGATCTGCGGCATGGCGCCGTTCATAAAGGCGAGAAGCGTCTGCTTGACGATCACGTAGAGCCGATTGCGTTTTTCACGCAGTGTCTTGACCTTGGTCGCGATCGGTCCGAACACGCTGTAGGAGAGAAAGATTCCGGCGAACGTTCCAACCAGCGCGGATCCGATCAGGTGGCCGAGCACCTCTGGCGATTGGTCGAGCGCACCCATGGCCTTGATCACGCCCAGCACCGCGGCGACGATTCCGAGCGCCGGCAGGCCGTCAGCGACACCGACAAGCGAATGATAGGGCTTCAGGGAATCGCGCGCGATGGTGTGGATCTCTTCATCCATCAGCGCTTCGATTTCGTGCGTACGCGCATTGCCGATTAGGATCAGGCGGAAGTAGTCGCAGACAAAACCAACCAGTTCCGGATTCTTCTTCAGATTTGGGTAGGCCTGGAAGATGGGCGAATCGTTCGGCGCGTCGATCTGGGCCTCGAACTCGCTACTCGGTTTGGACCGCAGTTCGCGCATGAGCGCGTACATCAGCGAGAGCACATCGAGGTAATCGCGATCGGTCGGCGACTTGCCGAGCAGAGCCTCGACAATCGCCCCGCCTGTGTCCTTCACGTTCGACATCGGATTGGCGCAAAGAAACGTTCCCAGGGCCGTGCCGCTGATGATTACGAATTCCCATGGCTGGATGAGAACGGCAACGTGGCCGCCCATAGCTACAAAGCCGCCGATGAGGCAACTGAGCGTCACAAACAAGCCAAGCGCAACACCCATCGAGATCATCCCCTGGTTCGTGGCATGATGCTAAAGCGTTTGTCTTGTTCGAGGCTGACATACCAGAGCCCAGGTTGGGGCAAGGCCGATCTCTTAGGTCATGAGTGACCCGATTTTGAGGCCATCATGCAGTCGCCCCTCTATGTCGCCCTCTCGTCGCAGATCGCATTGCAGAAGCGATTGGACACGATTGGGGCCAACATCGCCAATGCCAGCACTACCGGCTATCGCGCCGATTCCGTCAGTTTTGCCAGTCTCGTCAGTTCGCCTAACACGGGCGCCGTGGCGTTTGTGGATCAAGGCGATCTGTCGATTGATCGGCGATCGGGGGCTTTGCAGCAAACCGGCAATACACTCGATGTCGCGATCGAGGGGGACGCCTGGTTCGCGCTCCAGACACCGGCTGGCATTGCCTATACCCGTGATGGGCGGTTGAGCATGTCTCCGAACGGCCAGCTGCGATCGACAACCGGGCACCCAGTGCTCGATGCTGGCAACGCGCCGATCCAAGTTGACCCGAACGGTGGCTCGCTCACCATCGCGCGTGACGGCATGATCAGTCAGGGCGGAAAAAAAATTGCTGCAATCGGTGTCTTTCACATTCCGGCCGAACAGACGCTTACGCGCTTTGGTGACTCCGCATTCCTGAGTTCAACGGAGGCCGAACCAATGCTCGATTTCCACTTCGTCAACGTCGCGCAGGGTTATCTTGAGCAGTCCAACGTCAACACGACAACGGAAATGATGAACCTCATCACGGTCTCGCGGGCGTTCCAGGGGGCCGCGACCGTGATCGACGACACGGAACGCAAGCTCGATGACGCGATCCGCACGCTTGGAGCGACGGGGCGCTAATTGACCACTGCGGGCGATCCAGGACTTCGAACGTCAGGAGGGCGCAATGCCAACGCTCTCGATGTGCTGGCGCGCGCCGCGTCTGCGCCGGCCCGCGCCGCGTTGATCAGGATCTCGGGTTCGATCAGCGAAATAACGCCGCATGCCTTGCGCGTGTCGGGGTTATCGAACTTTGCCCAACTCGGCGACACTGTGTACTCC